>NZ_JABDWE010000014.1:0-196910 GCF_019685125.1 Rhizobium sp. NZLR10
CCTATGTCTCACATCGCGCCACGCCCCGCGTCGCGGTGACTGTCTTAGGCATCTGCACCGTGTTCCAAGGCATCGGCGGCACTACAGGGAACTTCTTTGGCGGCGTGATCAAGACATCGACGGAGAGTTTCAGCGGCATCTATCTCGCGGTTGCAGTCACGGCCGCCGCCGCCGCGGCGATGACGATCTCGCTGCCGAAGGACCAGAATGTGCAGGCCGTGTAAGCTCGAAGGAAGCTAGCGGCAACAGGACCAGGTTGACGCACGTATTCTGGCCGCGCTCGATTCGGATGCCCGCTTATCGATGAGCGAGCTTGCCCGCCTCATCGGCATGGCCGCGCCATGCGTTTCGGAGCGTGTTCGCAGGCTGGAGGCAACCGGAGTTATCCGGGATTTCACGGTCGATGTGGACACGCGCGCGATCGGCTATCAGATCCGGGCGATGGTGAGGATCAGGCCTCTCCCCGGCAAGCTTCATCTTGCCGAAAGACTCATTCAGGAGCGGCCGGAATTTATCGAATGCGACAAGATCACCGGTGACGATCCTTTCCTCGCCCGCTTGGTCGTCCATTCGATCGAGCAGATGGAAGATGTTCTTGAAGCTCTCTCTGAATACGCCGTCACCAGCACGGCTGTCATCAAGGGCACCTCCGTCAAACGCCGCCTGCCGCTCCTGCAGCCAAGGCCTGGTTCATGTCCAAATCCACCTCTCGCAAGAGTCGCGGCCATCACCGGGATCTCGCTCGGACGAAGAATGTGGTTCGAGTTGCAGCCGAGACAGACGAGGGCGATCCCTCCGAGCGCGTCCGACTAGTCGATTTGCCATAACCGCTAAATCGTTCGAGGCCCGATTATCGGGAGGTCCTTGAAAGCGAAGCCGCTCGATCTCATTTGAGATGCTGATTGATCGTTGGACCAACAGCTCATTGCCAAGGCTTCAACGGAACTGAGGTCGTCACGCTCGATGGAGAGCATTCCGGCGAAACCGAGTTCCCTATCATTTCAGTTCAAGGCAAACTGGAACGGAAAGTGCGGATTCCGTCAGCGTCTGCTGCTTGACGCAATTCACATCTCCTATTCAACGAGGTGACTATTGACGCAGTTCTTCGAAACCACTCAAGGGATCATGGCAATGGGAGCGTTCATAGGCGCTGGCAGTTTAGCTGCTGGTTCCTTGCTTCCGAACGTCATTCGACTTGTGAAGACGGGAATCAACCGGCGCCCAAAGGCCGAAACGAGAAACCTCGCGATGATGACGGTGCTGGCGCTAGATGACTTTGTCGGAGCCAGCTATGCTGCCGTTCACGACATGCCCGAATTCAATCCTATTGATGAAGGCGAATTCGTGTTCCACGTTCCAGATCCGACCCTTGTGCTACCAGCGAACGCCAATTGGAACATTTTCGATGCCGAGCTTTCGGACGAAATTCTGTGGCTGTCGAACCGCGTGAAAAACCTCTCATACGCCTTGGATAGTCTCGACCTTTCCAAGCCGAGATACGGTGGCTTCTTCGAGCGACGCCAAGAAGGTTATGCTAATCTCGCGGCTGAAGCGATGGACATCATTGAGCGTATGCTAAAAGAGTTCGACCTGACTCTGCCTGCCAAGCCCGACTATTATCGCCAGCGCGAAGGGCTCGTTTCAGCTATTCAAAAGGCTGGACAAAGCGGTTCGCGACGCCGAAAGCCAGGCACTCCAGCGTCCTCGAACGGGTCAAATGTGCTTGAACTGTTTCCCAGGGCGAACGAGGACGCCGAGTAAACCAAGCGACCGCGTTAGTTGGTAAGAGCCGAGCTGTTTTTTGCGGGCTGCGGTCGAACGCCGTGTACGTCTCATTCATGCTTGCCCTGGAAAGTCAGTTGGGATGTCTTCGCTTTGCTCAGACAGCACCCTGACCAGTGTGCGCTCGTCGAATCTTTATCGTGGAGAAGGAGTTTCGACCGGTGACGCACAACGATTGACCTCAGCCGAGGAGGCAGGCGCTCATCGGGCAACTTGGGCCATCCGCTCAGGCACGGCGGCTGATTGAATCCGTCATTCCTTCGGCGTCTTGTCGTTTGGCATGGACAGGCCGGCGGCCTCTATTCCTGCGAGAAACCGCTCTTGATCTTCGGTCCGCGCCAGCCGTGTGACGACTTCGGGCCTGACGTTCGAGATCAATGCAGGTGATTTGCTCTTGATCCATTCCAGTTGCTCTTGGGCCTCCTGTTTCTTTCCAAGCGCCCCGAGAATCGAAAGCAATACGAGACGATGCATCGGATTGTAGTTGAGGTCCGACATGTGCGACCATAGTTCGGCAGCTTGCAAATCGCCCCGCATGAAAGCGCACAGCGCCATTCCAACCTCGTAATATCCGCGCGGACCGGCATTTTTCCCGACAGCCTCGGAAATCAATCCGCAGCCTCTATCCCACTCCCCCGACATTGAAAGGCGCAAGCCATATTCACCGACCACTTCGGTATCGTTCGGGTTGCTGGCATAGGCAGCGGCGCCGGCATCTAAAGCCCCAGCCTGATCATTGCCGAAAAAGTCGGCAAGCATCAGCGCTTGATGCGCACGCGCATTCTTCGGATCGAGCCGCACCGCCAGTTGGGCAAGCGCCTTCGCGACGCCAAGCGTCGCAGCGGTCGGTTTCGTGTGAAGCTGGTATGAAAAGCGGAACTCGTCGAGATTTATCAGCGAAAGCAGCGCCGCAACATTGGAATCGGCAGGCGCTTTTTCCACCGCCGCTTGCAGGCAATGTTTTGCCACCTCAAGGGCCTGCACCGTCATTTCGCTACGGTAGCTGTAATAGGACAGAATGCATGAAAAAGAATCTGCGCTTCCGGCGATGGTTGCGGTATCGCTCTGGAACATCACCCCGAATGGGCGCGCGACCGCCGTGGCTATGTCCCCAGCGAGGCTTGCTTGGGCTTCTGGAATGCCTTGCACTTTCGTGTCCACATCATAGTTACTTGCCCAGATGACCGCCGCGTCCGCCCGCCGCACGAGCCTTACGATTGACCGCAGCCGGTTGCCTTCGAGCTCCACACTTCCCTGGAGGGCGTAGAGCGGCTGTGACGAAGGGACGCCGTTATTTCGCGGCATGGCGGTGACCACAATGATTTCATTGAAGCGGACCATCTTCTCGATGATGTCGTCGGTCATGCCCCGAGCGATATCGGTCGCGGGCGCCCCCCCGGACGACGCGTCAAGACGCTCGACGATAATGCTGGGGCGGGTATCGGCTCCCTGTGCGGCCCCATGATCCGAGCGCGGCGACCCCACTTGCTGAAATATGCCCACTGCCGCGGCGAAGACAATCACCGCGCCTGCTACGAGAAGCCAATGCCGCCTCGATACGTGTCGGCGCACCTCGCCGATCTCGTCTGCCGCCGCTTTGGCCTGCTCGCCGTCGTCGCCTGAGAACGCCGAGCGAAGAGGCTGCTCGACCGGCAACATCTCGATCAGTTCAGCATCGGGGTTGACTTCGAAGACTGGCGCGTATCCGCCCTTGGGAATTGTGATGATAACCCGATCAGCGCCGCCATCGGTCAGGTAATAGTGTTCCAGCTCGCGTCTCAGCCGCCCTGCTTCGATCCGGACACATGGATCCTGTTGGGCATCGAATTTCGCATCCCTGCCAAAAACGGCTTGTGCAACGGTAAACGCTTTCAGGTATTCGCGGCGGCCTGCAAGCGTTTCGATCACCACGAATTCGAGGAATCTTCTCGCCCGTTCCGGGAGGCGAAACTCCCGGCTGGCAAGAATACGCTCGAGTTGCTGATGCACCTCGTCTTGCGAAGCGATGCTCCTGTTAATGCCTGCACTCGTCATCAGGCCCCCCGGATTCCGATTTCCAACAACCTGCAGTATGCTGCCCAACACTAATCTCAGCCTGGCGTAACGGCAATCCCGACCCAACCGAGCAGCCCAATAATGGCCAAAGGGATTCGCGCAATAGTCAGATGAGGTATGACGTCACAGAAATCCCAGCGTAAGATACCGTATTCTACCACAGCCGACATGTATTTTACTGCCTTAATGCCCCAGCTCCCCCTATCATCACCGGATATTCTGGAGGAAGCTGCCATGACTGAGCCCTCGACCCCGCATCCCATGACAAGCGCGGAGGAATTGCGCAAACGTGCTCTGGAGCTTCAGCTTCTCGAGATGGACCGTAGCGACAAGATCAAGGCGCGTGAAGCAAAAAAACATGCGGATTTCGTCGAGGATTTTTTTCGAAAAAGTATCGGCGAAGCAGAACGCACCGTTATCAAGCGGCTGGTGATGAAAGCCGCCGCAGACGGCAAATACGAGGCGCTGATCTACAGTTTCCCGTCGACATTCTGCTCGGACAGCGGCCGCGCCATCAATAACAACCTACCCGGATGGCAGAAGACCCTGCAGGGGAAGGCAAAGGAACTCCTCGAACTCTTCGAGCAGGTTGCGAGGCCGCAGGGCTACGGGCTGAAGGCCATGATCATCAGCTTCCCGGACGGCATGCCTGGAGATGTCGGCTTCTTCCTCACTTGGGAGCCGCCTGTCGACTGACCGCAGGAGCCGCTGGTCGGGGCGGAGGAACATCACTTGAAAGCGACCGAGATCGAACGCAAGTTCCTGATCCGCGATAATAGTTGGCGCGACAGCGCCGGCAATTCGCATGTCCTGCAGCAGGCTTACCTGTCCCGCGACGAGAGTTCGATACGCGTCCGCCTGATCGACGGGCATTGTGCGTGCCTGACGATCAAGTTCCGCATAGCTGAGCTCTCAAAGGAGGAATACGAGTACGAGATCCCCGTTGAAGAGGCACGCGACCTGCTCCTCCATGCCACCGGCCACGTCATTGAAAAGACGCGTTACCAAGTCCTCCACCACGGAAGAAGCTGGACCATAGACGTCTTCGCTGGGCTGTATGAGGGATTGACGCTCGCCGAGATAGAAATGGCAAGCGAAGATGATCGGCCAGACCTGCCGAGCTGGCTTGGGCAAGAAGTCACAGGCATTAAGCGCTACTCCAACCGCGCCATGGCCGCTGCCCTGGACCTTCCCTCCCGGGCGCAAGGCGTCACCGCTAGAACAGGATTATTGTAGGCCGGGTCGGCCAAGTCTGAATCCTGTTTCCAATGAGAGGGCAAGGATGAAGTCGCGCGAAAATACTCACAGTTTTCGGGCGACACGCTCTTGGATCTACTCGCTGACAACCGTCCAGTTGGCGTCCGGATTGAATTCCTTGATCGCCGCGGCGCGCTGTTCCGTTTGCGGACCGAGGTCGCGCTGATAGATGACACTCGCCCCGTTGATGATAAATGTCTCCACGCCGGTCACCCGATATGCGACGGGCCAGGCGAGCAACGCAAAGCCGGCGGTCATATAGCCGTTGACGACGTAACTTTGTTTACCGCCCAGCACATTGTCACCCTGGGCGGTCAGGATGCGATAGCGGTATCCGAAATAACCTTCGCCGCGTTTGGCGGCGCCGAAGGCAGCCGTCTCGACCAAGGCGCTTGCCGGGCTTTCTTCGCCAAAGACGCTCGGGTCCCAATACAGGCCGTCCAGCTTGCCCGGACTGCTGATCAATTTTTTCGCGAACTCGTAAATGCCATCGCCATCTCGGTCCTCGGACGCATATTGATACTGAGCCGCGACATATTCGTGCATGGTGTCGATCGTCGCGAGTTCGTTTTCGCCGATCCGGCGATTGATGATCTCCTGAAGGCCGCCCTGGGTGTCAAAGGACCATTTCCCGTCCTTTTCCGTCAGCGGGAAGGGCAAAGGCCAAAGCCGGTCGCCGATCGCGACGAACTTCCGTCCACCGAGATCCTCCAGGATGATCTGCCGTGCAGCGCCTTCGCGGATCAGCCCATAGGTGATCATCGCCTCGTTGCTGGACCGCAGCTTGTCCGCCTTCAGGCCGAGAAGACCTGCGAACCCGTCGACATCGTTGTTAGCCAGCGCTGCCTTCAGCCGATCGAGAACCTCGGCCGGCGTGCCAAACGACGGCGTCGGACCTTCCGCCGCAAACTCGGTGAGATCAGTCTGCATCCGCGACACTGACGGGGTCGCGGAAACGCAGAGCGCGGTAGAAAGCATAAGCAGGATCAAGGGTGATTGAGTTCTCATCATATAACTCCGGCAATTTTGGAAGGAAGACATTTATCGCCGGCCGCCGCCGCCACGGCCACCGCCGCCACCACCACCACGGCCACCGCCACCACGGCCACCACCGTGGGATACTGGAGGGCGGGAGCGCTGTGGCGCGGCGCGCGGCGCAGAGCGCTGTTGGCCGCCCATGCTCTGCGCACCCCGCTTCGAAGAAACCGCTTCCCGGCGGCCGGATTGGACATTGCCAAGCGCACTCGGCTGCCGGTTGCGATTGTCGGACCTGGCGGCCATTTGCGGTTTTTTGGCTTTCTGCGCAGGCCTTGCGGCCGGCTTGTTCGGGCGATTGGCCGACTTCGCGGGGCGCGCGTCGGGGCGTGACGCCCCCGGACGATTGGCCGCGTTCGGCGCTCCGGGTCGCGGCTTTTCCTTCAGCCCCTGCACCGTTCCCTTCCGGATATCGTCGGCGCGGGCGCCGACATCACGCGTGCCCGTCCTCTGGCTTGCATTTATTTCGGACGCTCTGTTGCGCAACTGATTGCGATTGTCGGCCTGCAATCCGGATTTGATCGACGAACGGTCCAGCTTGGCAAGTTGGTCCTTGCCGATGCTCATTTTGCTGCGGTCGACATTCGACCAATCGACATCGTTAAACTTCATCTTCCCGTTGAAATTTCGACCGTTCAGGCAATTGTTGCAGTCGATGTCGACGTCACCACCGCCCCAGCGACCTCCCCACACACCCCAGTCGTCCCAGTTCACGATGGCGGCAAAGGCGACCCCGGTTACCGCGCCGGCAAAGAAAGCGGCTCCGGGATAGTAATAATTGTCGTACGGCTCCGGATAGTAGGAGATCGGTTCAGAAGCATAGCCCGGCTCGTAAAGCATCTCCGGCGGATATTGCGGGATATAGATTTTTTCCGGATCGGTCGGACGGATGATGACATTGTCGTTTTCCGTAACGACCGTCACCTTGTCATCCGTCTTGATGATGTTTTTTGCCACCGCTTCGTCGCGAAGTTGCTGAATGGCAATCAGCACATCCTTCTGCTGATTGGTGAGCGCATCGGCAAGCGATTGGGTCCAATCGAGATCCTCGCTCATCATCTTGACGATATCGGGGTAGTTGAGCAACGAGACGACGCTGCCGTCCCAGTCGCTTTTGGGCTTGAGGTCGGCATTCTTCTTTTTCGTATCCAGAAAACGCTGGGCTTCGATGATCTGCAAGGGAAACAGCGAGGCGGCCGAAATCGCCGCGACCAGTTCGTCCGGATAGAGCGCGATCCGCGCCACGAGCACTTCAAGTTCATCGTCTGAAAGGAGTGTCGCCGTGGACTGTTCTGCATCCGCCTGGTTGGGCGCCGCAGCTGGTGCAGGAGCCTGCGCTCTGACAGGAAGTGCCGGCTGCAACGCGATGATCGCCAAGGTCGACAACCCAACCAGCAGCTTGCGGGAAACTCTATTCATCGCACAAGGACCTCCCTTTAATCGTTGAATGGCAGAAGCGTTCACCGCAGTTTCGGACTAACTGGCGTCCGCCTGAGCATCACAATTTTCGATTGTGCTATCGCTTCCCTCATCTCTTTCAGCAATGCGTCGACCAAGCCTGCATATTCCAGCCGCCGCGCCTCCCTTACGGCGTCAGACAGCTGTTCGACATGCGCCAATGCCTGCGCCGCCGCAGCGAGATCCTCGCACATGCTGTGAAAGGCCTCGTTTACGTAGAAAAGTCGCTGCACGAGCCTTGCCTGGTCGGGAAAATGAGCTTCTGCCGCTTCGAGGGCGGACAAATATGTCGAACCACTTTCTCCCGACACCATCTCCGCCCCCGCCACCGAACTGCGCCAGCAGGTATGGAACTATATATCAGGCGAACCGCCTCAAGACGTAAAATACGCGATCTTACGCTAGCCGGCGCTCGAATCGATTTGCGCATTCGACAAACAAGCCGTGGAACGGGATGCACCCGCCGATCCGGCGTTTTTCCTTTCAATTCAGGCAATCCACTCAGGCGGATCGCCTGCGGATGTGTCGATAGAGATTACGCGATGCTACGGGTCTTTGCGCCGAAACGGGCCTACTATCCAATCTTCGCTTGCGATCAAAATGGCTCGGGCAGACCAAGCCGGAAGGGGGATTCGTGTTTCTCGACTATTTTGCCTTGGGCGTCTTGGTCTTCGTCGTGGTCACGCTCTTCTACGCCGTGATTGCAATTCACGACATTCCCCACCTGATGGCCAAGGCACGAAACCACCCCCATCAGGACGCCATACATGTTGCCGGATGGGTCAGCCTCTTCACGCTCCACGTGATCTGGCCGTTTCTGTTCATTTGGGCAACGCTTTACCGCGAAGACAGGGGCTGGGGCATCCGGCAGGACGGGAAGTTATCGGCGGAAGCTGAGGCGAATGCGGAAATTGCTCGTCTCCATGCAAGAATCGCCGAGCTCGAGACAAAGACGCCGGAGAAGGAGAACGCCTGATGGATCTGCTCCTCATACTCACCTACGCCGCGATCTGCTGGGCAGTCTTTAAAATATTCAGGATCCCTGTGAACCAGTGGACGCTCGCAACCGCGGTCCTTGGAGGGATCTTCCTCATTTCTACCCTGCTGCTGCTGATGAGCTACAACCATCCCTATTCAGGCGACGGTCGCATCTACTTCACCTCGGCCCCGGTCATTCCCGTCGTCGGAGGCCAGGTCGTCGAGGTCCCGGTGACAGCGAATGCGCCGTTGAAAAAAGGCGACATTCTTTTTCGCATAGATCCGAGGCCCTACCAGTTCACCGTCGATCAGAAGAATGCCGCGCTCGCCGAAGCCAAGCAGTCCGTCCTGCAATTGAAAGCGGCCATGGATGCAGCCAATTCAGGGGTCACGGGCGCAGAGGCCTCGAGGGACAGGTCGCAGCAGGCCTTTGAGAAATTCCAGCAGTCGAACGAGAATGCGAAGTCGAGCGGCAAGGGCGCCGTCTTTTCCGAACTTGAGGTCGAGAACCGGCGCGGCATCTACCTGACTTCGCAGGCTGCGGTCGACACGGCCATCGCCCAAGCAGTGCAGGCGAGACTTGCCTATGAGTCAGAGATCAACGGAACCAACCCGACAGTTGCAAGGCTGCAAGCGGAATTGAACAACGCCGAATACGAACTCGACCAGACGGTCGTGCGGGCTCCGACCGATGGCTACGTCACGCAGGTTTTCCTCCGCCCCGGAATGATGGCCAACCCTCTGCCCTTGCGGCCGGTCATGGTCTTCATCGACAGCCAGGACCGCATGCTGGCGGCAGCTTTCATCCAGAACTCGCTGCAGCGAGTGCGCGTCGGCGATGAAGCGGAGGTCTCCTTCAGAGCCGTGCCCGGCAAGATATTCAAGGCCCGGGTGCAGGGGGTCATCGATGTGATGGCACAGGGCCAACTCCAGCCGAGCGGTGCGCTGATCGATCCGCAATCGCCCGAGCGCATATCGCCCGGGCAAACGCTGGCTCAGATCGAGTTGCTCGAAAACACAGACGATTATCAACTACCGGGCGGCGTCGTCGCCGATGTCGCGGTCTACACCCACCATTGGCACCACGTCGCAGTCCTTCGCAAGGTCCTGTTGCGGATGAGCAGCTGGATGAACTTCGTGTTCCTCGAACACTAACGGCATGTCCCGCAGAAACCCTGCGTCGGTTTGCGCCGCAATACCAAGATCCGACGCGCGCCGAGCGGGCAAGGGCCAACGGCAAGGGATAAGGAGCCAGTGGTGATAGGAAGTCTTCCCATGTTGCGGGGCCTTGCCGGCTTCAACAGAGCCTGGCTCCGCAGTGACATTCCGGCCGGCCTGTCGATCGCAGCCGTTGGTTTGCCGAGCGCCATCGCCTACCCCGCCATCGCCGGTTTGCCCCCTGAGACGGGCATCTATGCCAGCATCGTCGCGCCGATCGCCTATGCGATCTTTGGACCTTCCCGGCTCTTGGTCGTCGGGCCCGACGCCGCGACCATGACCGTGCTGGCGGCCGCCATGGGTGCGATCATCGCAACTGGACCGGCGGCGACCGATACCGACAGGATCGCCATCGCGTCGGCCCTTGCCCTCGGTGTCGGTGTCTGCTGCATTGCTGCAAGGTTGTTGAGGCTCGGTGTTCTCGCGAGCTTTCTGTCGCGTCCCATTCTGGTGGGGTTCTTCGCCGGCGTGTCGCTGTCGATCCTTGTCGGACAAATCGGCCGCTTCACAGGGCTCAAGATTGAATCGGATGGGTTGATCCCGCCACTCGTCGAGCTCCTCGCCAAGAGCAGTCTGATCCATTGGCCTTCGCTCCTTCTCGGCCTCATCATGTTCGCGTTGTTATGGGTCGTCCGGGCCTTCCATTTCAGAGTTCCGGGCCCTGTTCTGGTGGTCGTCCTCTCGGTTGTTCTCTCTGCGATCTTCGACTTCCAAGGCCGGGGTATCGCGGTTGTCGGTGACATCCCGAGCGGGCTGCCGAGCCTGTCCCTGCCCGCATTGCATCGGATGCCTCTCGATAAGATCGTGCTCGGTTCAGCCGCCATCTTTCTCGTCAGCTTCGGCGCCGGCATCGTCGCGGCAAGAAGCTTCGCTTCGCGAACCGGAGAGGAGGTCGACGCCAATCAGGAATTGATCGGACTTGGTGCTGCCAATATTGCACCCGCCCTCTTCGGCTCGTTTCCGGTCAGCGTTTCGGATTCGCGAACCGCGATAAACCTGTCGACGGGCGGCGTCTCGCAGGCCGCGGGACTGGTATCGGCAGCGACCCTGATTGCCGCTCTTGTTTTCCTTCACAGTGCCTTGCGGATACTTCCGATTCCAGCACTCGCGGCAATCCTTGCAACGGCAGCGATCAGCCTCATCGATGTTCACGAACTGAAGAAAATCTGGCGCGTCAGCCGGATGGAATTTATCTTTGCGCTGATTGCCATGTGGGGTGCAATCAGCTTCGGGGTCCTCAACGGCGTGGTCGTCGCTGTTGCTGCGACTTTCGCCTATCTGCTGCGTCAGACGATGTTCCCGCGCGACGGTCTTCTCGGCCGCATCGAGGGACGGCATGGCTTCTTTGATCTTCGCCGGTTTCCGGAAGCCCGCTCGGTCGAGGGCGCGGCCGTCTTTGCCATTCAGGGCAGCATTCTGTTTTACAACGCCGACTACCTGCGCATGCGGCTGACATCGGTGGCAAAGGAGCTCGCTGTCGGGACCAGATGCCTCGTGCTGGATGCGAGCGCGATCACGCATATCGACAGCACCGGCGCAACGGCACTGGAGGCCGTGGCCGAGCTCCTTGCGCAGCGGAACATCATCTTCGCGATTGCTGACCTCAGCGAAGAGAGCCGCGGCATTCTCGAACGCGCCGGCGTCATCAAAGCGATCGGAGCCGAAAATCTTTTCAACGGCAGGGAGGAAGCCCTGCGAACGCTGATCGGCGATTTCGATCAGACCGGGACGGCTGCTTCGGCAGCCAAAGCACCTTGAGCACAGGAGGCAAAGCCATGGACGAGAATTACGAACCGAGCGAGATCGCTGTAAGAACAGACAGTGGCGTCAAGGACAAAAAGAAAAAGAAGTCGTGGGATTATGAAAAAGAAATCGGCCGCATGCAGGTGGAGCTTGCGCATCTGCAAGCCTGGGTGAAGAAATCCGGTGCGAGGATTGTCATCATCTTCGAAGGACGCGACGCCGCCGGCAAGGGCGGCATGATCAAGCGGATAACGGAAAAGGTCAGTCCGCGCGTTTTCCGCGTCGTGGCGCTGCCCGCTCCGACCGATCGCGAGAAATCACAGATCTATATGCAGCGATACATCGCCCATCTGCCGGCAGCCGGCGAGATCGTGATTTTCGACCGCAGCTGGTATAACCGTGCCGGCGTCGACCGCGTCATGGGTTTCTGCAGCGAAAAGAAGGCAGAGCGCTTTCTTGAATTAGCGCCTCGCTTCGAGGCTTCGATCGTCGAAAGCGGCGTTGTTCTGCTGAAATATTTCCTCACGGTCGGCGAGGAGGAACAGGAGCGTCGTTTCAAGCGTCGGATCGACGACCCGCTGCGGCAATGGAAGCTGAGCCCGATGGATGTCGAATCCTATCAGCGCTGGTGGGATTATACGCGCGCCTATGACGCGATGCTGCGGATGACCGATACAAATCACGCACCGTGGTGGATTGTGCCGTCGGACGACAAGAAACGTGCGCGGATCAACTGCATCTCGCACATCCTGCAATCCATCCCTTATGAACGCGTCAAGTTTAATGCGCCGGATCTCAAAAAACGCCAGAAGCGGCCGGCCGACTTCGTGGACGATCACAGCATCCGACATGTCGTGCCCGACGTCACGCCATAAACAAAACGAGCCTGGAACTGGCGGGCGCGATGATGGACAGATCAGCCGAGACGACGACGCAACGCAGCGAGGCCGGACAGGTTTCGATAGAGGCGAAAGTTAGCGATCTGGTTCGATTGGGCATCATCGGGCTTTTTACCTACTGGACCATGGTTCTCATCGCGCCCTTCGCACTCATCGTCATCTGGTCGGCCATTCTTGCGGTCGCACTGTTCCCGATGTTCGAAGCGCTCACGCGGCTGATCGGAAACAGACCGAGAATTGCGGCGACGGTCATTGTCGTCGGCTGTCTTGTCCTGATCATCGCACCGCTGGGCCTCGTTGCCGTCAATTTTGCCGATGCCGCGCAGGCGTTGATCGGCAAGTTGTGGACAGGAAACGTCACGCTCCCCTCCGCCCCGGCGGCGGTGCGGGAATGGCCGATCGTCGGCGAGCGAATCCATGACACATGGAACCAGATTGCCGGTGACCTGGCCTCCACCATCGTCAAGTTTCAGGCGCCCATTCGTGAGGTCATGGGCGTTGTTGTTGCAAAGCTCGCCTCGGTTGGCGGCGGCCTGTTGAGCTTTGTCGTATCGATCATGCTTTCCGGCCTGCTTCTGACAAGGGCGGCGCGCTTGGCGACAGCAATTCAGGCGCTGGCGAGCCGGGTCGGCGGGGACAGAGGTGTCGGCTTTGCCCGGCTGGCCGGAACGACCGTGCGAAACGTATCGCGCGGTGTCATCGGCGTTGCCTTTCTGCAGACCTTGCTTTGCGGTTTGTGTTTCGCCGTCTTTGGCATGCCGGCGCGCGGGGCGCTGACTTTTCTGGTCTTCATGCTCTGCGTGATGCAGCTCGGGCCTGGCCTGGTGCTCCTGCCCGCCATCATCTGGGCCTGGTTCTCCTGGTCTCCCGTCACCGCCTTCGTCTTTACCTGCATTGCGGTCCCCATCACGCTCATCGACAACATCTTGAAGCCGATCCTGATGTCTAGGGGCCTCTCGACTCCCATGCCGATCATACTAATCGGCGTGATAGGAGGCACCCTATCATACGGTCTGCTGGGGCTATTTTTGGGACCGATCGTCCTGAGTGTCTTCTATGAACTTCTGAGAGCCTGGGCATGGCCATCAGATGCACCAGACGGATCGAACGCGGCTTGAAATCAGTCGGCCCAAACAGATTCTGACGTCGTGCGACGGCTTAGATGAAATATCTCCGTCTGTTCGATGAACGCTCTCGGGTGTTCTCCGTGTTCAGTCTTTGGTGCGATAGACGACGACCTCTTGCTCTATTTCGCGGCAGACTTGTTCGTACTCGTTGATCAGCGTCTGTTGCCTTGGATGCTGCCTTCGGAAGCGGTCCAGAGCATTGGCGGCAAGATCATAAGCCTCAAAAATCTCGCCCAGCGCCTCACTGGCCTGATCGGCCAAATCAGGACGGAACTCGGGGAGCCTCAGCATCAATTTCCTCCGTCCACACTCTTTGCCCATCGATTAGCTCCGCACTCACGTCCGCAAGGTACCCGAACTGCATGAACATCAGATCGTTCCCGCGCAGATCCATGCAATTTCAAAATGGAAGGTTCGGCCGGGCCGCTTTGGGATCGACGCGTCGGCCGTCGAAGGGATGTACGGTGAACGCCGAGATGCAAGCACGAAAAAACCGTCCCTTTATTTGGCCCAACAGATAGCAGCCGCAGCCGCATCGGTCAGGGCTCATCTGGTTGGTATCTCCCATTCCGGCTGTCTTGATCGGTTGCGCTCAAGGCCTTCACGGTGACAGCCGCAACGACGCCGGTCAGCACGATTCCGGCAAAACCGATCACCAGGGCAAACATCCGAGCCGACAGATGTTTGGGCGTAAAATCACCATATCCGATGGTAAGTCCGGTCACAAAGGTGAAGTAGAGGGCTTCGTCGATCCTCCAATTCTCGATGCGCCATATTGCCAGGCCAGAAACGATCATTACCGACACGATGCCGGACAGGATTGGCCAAATGATACGAAGCTGCTGGGCGAGCGCAATGAAGAACAGACGTCTCATTTGCCTGGCGCCGGGCTCATCGCCTTTTCCCACTGGCACGATTTCCACCTTTCTGCAGTTCAGCCGCGTGTGAGCGGTTTCCGGAGGACATGATGCTATAACTATTAACGTAGAACAGGATTCAGGCCGACCTGACCTACAACCATCCTGTTCTAGAGCGTCGTTTGCGCGTCGGGAAAGATCCAAGGCGCAGTCGAGCATCGCGGAACCCTTATCGCACCGCATCGGGCTCGGGCATCATTCCACTGCAGCCGACGTCACTGCATTTGCGGGGGCAGGACATACAGCGTTATGGCGAAGATCGAATAGACCATCAGCACCAACACGCCGACAAACCATGCCGACCGTCCGCTATTCGTCACGAACATCGCCGTGATGGTCGCAAGGAGGACCATCACCACGACTCCCGGCCAGAACTGCAGGTTCATCGGCGACGGACCGATCACGTAACTCAGCAAAACCAGGACGGGTGCAACGAACAACGCAATCTGGGAAGCGCTTCCGAGCGCGATGCCGACGCTGAGATCGAGCCGGTTCTTACGAGCGCCTGAGAACGCCGAAGCCATTTCGGCGGCCCCGCCAACCAGTGCGACGACGATGAAACCGACGAAGGCTGGCGTCATTCCGAACGCTTCAGCTGCCTTTTGCACCGATTCGACGAAGATCTCGCTCACCAGCGCGACGAGGACGGTGACGCCAGCAAGCGTGGCAAGGGCGAGGCCGATCGGCCACGGCATCTCGTCGCTCTCCGCATGCTCTGCTGCGGCGAAAATCTCGCGGTGTGTCCTGAGGCTGAACAACAGCCCCAGTCCGTACCCGACAATGAGAAGAACCGACAGGCCGAGACTGAGTTTTTGGGTGACGGCCGACGCCGAGGTGGAGTCCATTTCAGCAACCGCCGAGGGCATCAGAAGCCCAACGGTGGCGAGAAAGAGAAGGCCGGCTTGAAGACGCGCACTGGCTCGGTTGAACTCCTGGAAGTGGTATTTAAGCCCGCCCAGGAGAAAAGAGGCGCCCAGCATGAACAGCGTGTTGGTGACGATCGCGCCGGCAATCGACGATTTTACCAACGTATACTCGCCGGCGCGCAGGGCAGCCAGCGCAATGACCAGCTCGGTGAGATTTCCGAGCGTCGCGTTAAGCAGCCCGCCTGCGGCGTCACCCGTCTTGGCGGCTACGGATTCGGTTGCGTGACTGAGCAACCCGGCCAACGGTACGATGGCAAGCACCGACAGGACAAAGAGCGCCGTGTGGGCCTCAGGCATCACCGCCGCAGCAATAAACACCACCGGCACTGCGACCAGCAACCACAGCATGGGGCTGTCGCGGATCTCTTTCAAAAGGAGGCTCAACCGTTCGCTCCCTTGGGTGGTGTTATTCCGGCAAAGCCGTCTGTTGGAAGAAGGTGACTGTCGCCTCATCCGGCGGACCGAACCATGTTGCAAACAATGTGCGGAAATCCTTCGCCGCATAGGCTTGGCTCAATGCTCGATCGACCGTTAGCCGGAAGTCCTCGTCTGTTCGCGCCAGTTCAAGACCGAGCGGCTCATAGGTAAAATGTCGTTTTAAAACAATCAGATCGCCAGAATTATCACTGCGCGCCGCGGCGTCCATCAGAAGCGGCATGTCTCCGAAAAAGACAGCTGATTGGCTGTCCAGGACGCGCTCGATCCCTTTCTGGAAGTTGTCGACGGATGTCGCCGTCGCGGCGAGCTGGAAGGTCTTGATCCTGTCCGACAGCCAACGCTCACTTGTCGTGCCCGTTACAGACGAGAACGTCTTATGCTCGAGTATCGTGCGCGCGGGCGAGCCTCGCCATACAGGCCGGTTCGTCGGTTCGCCATACTCCAACACCTCCCGCAAAGCCAGCGGCGCGCTGGCGCTGACCACGGCCCCGGTTCCGCTCGGAAAGATCGGGATGGAGAACGAGACCTTTTGCCTGCGGCTGAGCGTGACCGGCTCTGCCCCACAGACGAGATCCACGACGCCATCCGGGACAGCATTTGCCCGCGCGTCGGCGGTCAGAGGTACCCACTCCACATCGAGCCGCGACAGGTTCAGTTCGGCTTTCAGGCTGTCAGCAACCTTGTTGCAAAGGGCGACCGCATACCCATCGGGCGCTCCATTGTCCGTCTTGAACGAAAACGGCCTTGCATCGGGCTCGTAGCCCAGTTTCAACGAACTGCTGGCGCGGACACGGTCCAGCGTCTGAGCGTCAGCGGGCGCTAAACCCACAGACGACAGCGCCACGATGAAGATGGAGGCGCCCGTTGCGATCCATCGACCTTTGCTGATAGGCATGGTTTCTCCTCCCCCGCTACTCGGCAGGCACACGGTTCGCGCCGACGGCGAAGCGCGGTGCGATCAGGCCGTAGATAATGAAGCTGATCCCTGTCACCAGCATTCCCCCCATCACCGCATCCGTGCCGGAAGCATAGATTGCGAAGACGCTGTAAAGCATGCCGATCATGCAGATGACGGCGTTCAGCCGGTATTTCGCAGGCGGCACACGCGCCGCCTTCATGATGACGAACAGCGCCGACAGTGAGATGATATAGGGCAGCACATTGGTCACGACGGCGAGGTTGACCAGAGCGGAGAACTGCTCGCTGAGCGTCGGCGAAATGGTCATCAGAGCAAGGCATGTCTGCACTATGCCGAGGATGATCATCCCCTTCACCGGCGCGCCCATCTCGTTGACGTGGGAGAATATGGCGGGGAACATTCTCCCCTCGGCGGCGGTGCGCGCGGTCTGCGCGATCGTGAATTGCCAGCCCAAGAGCGAACCAAGACAGGCAAGGACTGCAAGGCCCATAATGATCGAACCGATCATCGGGTTGAACATTTTGGCATAGGCCAGCGCGAACGGCCCGGTCGAGGCTGCAAGTTCTGAGTTCGGCACGATGCCCTGGATGACTGTGGTCGACAGGATATAGATGACGGCGGCACCAAGCGTGCCGAACATGCAGGCAAGTGGCACGTCACGCTTCGGGTTTTCGACGGCGTCCGAATTCTGCGCTGCCGATTCCATGCCGAGGAAAGCCCAGAGCGTCAGCGAAATGCTCGATCCCATTCCCTGGCCGAGCGTCAGTCCCTTCGGGTTCCAGGCCTCGGCGAAGGTGCTCGAACTGAACCAGAACCATCCGATGATCGAAAGCAGCCCGACCGGAATGATGACGCCCCAAACCGTGATAGAGCCGATACGCCCGGTGATGCGAGGTCCGCCGAAATTTGCCGCTGTCGTCAGCCAGAGCAGAACGATCAACGCCAGACAGGTCATGATCGGCGCCGAGGTCAATATGGGAAAGAAGCCCGCGAGGTAGCCGACTGCAGAGATGCCGATCGCGACATTGCCGATGGCAAGCGACAGAAAATACAGGAAGAATACCAGGAAATAGCCGTCCTTCCCGTAGGCGTCCTCCGCATAAGCCGACATGCCCCCCGGCCGCTGATTGAAGATCCCGGCCTGGGCGAACCCGTAGGCGATAGCCATCGAGCCGATAGCGGTCACGAGCCAGGAAAGCAGTGAGATTGCGCCGACCTGCGCCATATTGGCAGGCAGCATGATGATGCCGGATCCCATCATGTTGACGGCGACGATGAACGTAAGCTGCATCAAGTTCATCTTTTTCTTGGAGGCGGCCTCGGTCGCAAGATGCATTGTGTTCTCGGTCATGATGAAATCCTCTCGCCCCCCTGCTCGCGCACGACGTAGGTGTAGAACTTGATCCGCCCATCGATCCGTTCCTGGAACACGCCCTGGACTTCGTAGTTGAAGCCTGGGAAGCGGTTGAAGGACTCCTCGAAAGCCATGAAATAGTCTCGCATTGGCCGCGCCCTGTCGTCCCAGCGCTCGCCGGGCACGATCACGCCGATACCTGGCGGATAGATCAGCGCCAGGGTTGCCGAGATGCGATTGGCAGCCTCCGTCAGCGGCACATAGTCGACATTGTTGGCCACCAGCGCTTCATAAGCCTGCTTCGGAGCAATTGCCGGTTCGGGGAAGCTCTCCGAGCGGAAGCACAGGCGTTGCAGGTCCTTGACGCCGGCGTCACGATAGAAGCTGTGCATTTCGCGGCAAATCTGCCGAACCGTGTAGCCGGCATAGCGCTGGCGATTGGCCGCAAACACCGTGGGCAGCACTTCCTGCAGCGGCGCGTCACGATCCCACAGGTTCTTGAACTTGACCAACTTGGCAACAAGCGTGTTCAGCTTGCTCTCGTCCTCGGCCGGCGTCAGCAGGAAGAGAAGACTGTTCAGGTCGCATTTTTCAGGCACGACCCGCTGCTCGCGCAGAAAGTTGGCGACAACGGTCGCCGGAATGCCGAATTCGCGATACTCGCCGGTCTGCCGATCGATGCCGGGCGTCAGCAGCGTAAGCTTGTTGGGATCAACCATCGTATAGCCGGGCGCATATCCGGCATAACCGTGCCACTTTGCCTGCGGATCGAACCGCCAGCATTGCTGCTCGCGCTTGAGCACGTCCGTTCCGACATCTTCCCAGCGCACGTCTTCGAGATCGCTTGTATGTTTTGAACCCGAAACACTGACCTTGTCCGGCACGAAGGGATCGAAGAACCACTGTTCCTCAGTGCCGGCGGCGTTGGACTCGTAGTACTGAACGAAGCCGCGCAGCTTCTTGCGCACCTCTATCCCCAGCTCGATGCAGCGGTCCCACAGCATCTCGCCGGCTTTGCCTTCATGAACCTTGGCGTTGACGTCTAGCGAGGCGAAGAGCGGATAGAACGGAGAGGTCGAAACGTGCATCAGCAGCGATTCGTTGAAACGCTTGTGCTCGACGAACCGCCGCTGGCCGCTGATATGTTCGTCCCGCTTGTGGATTTGCGAGGCCTGAGAGAAGCCCGCCCCCTGCTTGTGCACGGATTGGGTGGAAAACAGGCCCGGCATGTCCGCGCGAAGATCCTCGAGCCGCATCGGGCTGTGTCCCTCGAAGAGCGGATGAAAGGCATTGTAGCCGATCCAGGCTTCGTCCCAGAGCACGTAGTCGCAGAGGTGGCCGATCTTCTTCATCACCTCCCGCACGTTGTAGATCGTGCCGTCATAGGTCGCGAGCTGGATGCAGGCTAGCCGGAAGGGCCTTTCTGCTTTCGCTCGGCTTTTGTCGCTGACGAGAGGATGCTCCTCGATCTTTCGCCGGAGCCATTTCTCGTCCCAGGCGGCCCAGTCGACCGCCCCGATCATGCCGAAAGCATTGCGGGCCGTCGGCAGATAGATCGGGATCGCACCCGCCTGCACAAGAGCGCCCTGGTGGAGGGACTTGTGATTGTTGCGGTCGAAGAGCACGAGATCGCCGCTGCGCAGCACCGCATTGGCGACGACCTTGTTGGAGGTGCTGGTTCCGTTCAAGATGAAGTAGGTGCGGTCGGCGCCGAAGATGCGCGCCGCCTGCTTCTGGGCTTCCGCGGCGGGCCCCTCGTGGATCAAAAGGTCGCCCAGATCGACGTCCGCATTGCAGAGATCGTTGCGGAAAATGCTTTCGCCCAGATATTTGAAGAAGAGTTGCCCGGCAGGTGACTTTCGATAGAACTGGCCGCCTTGATGACCTGGGCAGTCGAAAGCGATATTGGCCTCGCCGTCATAGGCCATCATGCCGCCAAAAAACGGCGGCAGCAGCGTCTTGCCGTAGTTGACCGCGCTGGAAATGATCTGTTTGGCATAGAATGTCGGCGTCTGCTGGCCGAGATAGACGAAGCCCTCCACCTCGCCGGCCATTTCGACCACATCCATGTCGGCAACGGTCAGCGTATCCGCCATGGCCCAGATCGGCGTAGCGAAGCCGATATCCCTGACGGAGCGGAGGAAGCTGCGCGCGGCCGGCAGCCAGCCGCCCTCGACCGAACCGATATAGGCGCCGACGGCTGCATCTTCAGACACGTCGGCGGAGTAGCTGTCACGCAGTTCCACTTCGAAACCCTCGGCGGCAATCTGCGCCAGCAGCTCCACCGCCTGCGGATTATCGCGATCGACGACGGCCACGATCTTCAGCATTTTGTGAAACGGTATTGCGACCGTCGGAGACTTCACATCGCGCGGGATCATCCTTGCGCCCTCTCTGCAATGCAATCGACAAGGTAGCGGCGTCCGCCATCGCCCGGAGCGAAGCGAAGACCGTGGATATCCGTCTCGAAACCTGGGAACTTGCTGTCGAAATCCCGGGCATACAGCAGATAATCCTGAATGGACTTCGTGGACGGGGTGATCCGCTCGCCCGGCATGATCAGCGGGATTCCCGGCGGATAGGGAACGATCATCACGGCGAGAATGCGGTCCATGAGATCGTCGATCTCGATGCTCTCGATCGTCCCCTTGACCAGCCGGTCATAGGCATCGGCAGGACGCAACGCCATTTCCGGCAGGACCGTGTACATGTCGCGCTGCGCCTTCGGCACATCGTCCTTGCGATAGATCGCGTGGATCTTTTCGCAGAGATCTCTCAACCCCATGCCCGCATAGGCCTCCGGATGGGCTGCGGCGAGTGCCGGCAGAGCGCGCGTCAGCGGCGCGTTGGCGTCGTAGAGGTCCTTGAAATTGATGAGCTCAGTGACAAGCGTGCTCCATTTGCCGCGCGTAATCCCCATCGAGAAGAGAATGAGGAAGGAATAGAGTCCGGTCTTCTCGATCTCGATGCGACGCGAGGAGAGGAATTTGGTGATGACGGCGGCGGGAATGCCGTGCTCTTGCATCAAGCCGTTTGCCGACAAGCCCGGCGAAAGGATGGTGACTTTAATCGGGTCGACCATCACATGATTTTCGGCAAGGTCCGCAAACCCATGCCACGCCTCACCCGGCTTGAGAACCCAGTCGGCATGGATGTCGCTCGGCGTCGCGTCGGCAACCGTCGGCTGCCATACATCGAACCACCAGCTTGCTTCCGTCTGTTTTCGGGCAGCGTTCATCGCCCGACGGAAGCTGATCGCTTCGTCGATCATCTCCTGAACGAGCGCACGCCCTGCCGGCTGCTCCATCATCGCAGCCGCCACATCGCAGGAGGCAATGATGCCGTATTGCGGCGAGGTCGAGGTGTGCATCATGAAGGCTTCGTTGAAGCGCGTGACGTCGAGACGCTTGGTCTCGGCATGCTGGATATGGATCATCGATGCCTGCGAGAAAGCAGCCAGGAGCTTGTGCGTCGAGTGCGTGGCAAAGGTGATCGCGGTTTTGGATCGCGCCGGCTTCGTCGACGAGATGGCGTGAAACCCATCGTAGAATTCATGGAAATTGGCATAGGCATACCAGGCCTCGTCAAAGTGCAGCACCTCGACGGCGTCGCCGAGCGATTCCTTGATGGCATCGACGTTGTAGCAAAGCCCGTCATAGGTCGAGTTGGTGATCACCATCAGCCTAACCTTGCCGCTGGTCTGCCCGGCAAAGGGGCTCGCGGCAATCTTGCGGGCGATCGATTCCGGCTCGAACTGGTCCTTCGAGATCGGGCCGATGATACCGAGCCCATTGCGCGACGGCGTCAGATAGATGGGCGTCGCGCCCGTCATGATCAGAGAGTGCAAAATGGACTTGTGACAGTTGCGATCGCACAGCACGAGATCGCCGCGTCCCACCATCCCGTGCCATACGATCTTGTTGGCTGTCGACGTACCGCCGACGACAAACAGGGTCTCGTCGGTGCCAAAGATGCGTGCAGCATTGCGCTCACCCTCGGCGATCGGTCCGACGTGATCCAGAAGCGAACCGACGCTGCCGACCGATACGGAGATGTCGGATCTGAGCGTGTTTTCGCCGAAAAAGGTATAGAAGAGCTGGCCGACCGGGCTCTTGCGGAAAGCGACACCGCCCCCGTGGCCGGGCGTGTGCCAGGAATAGGCGCCTTCCAGCGTATAATTCATCAACGCCTTGAACATCGGCGGCGGCAGGCGATCGAGATAGTTGCGCGCGGCCTGAGCTATGGCCCGCGCCATGAATTCCGCCGAATCTTCGAACAGACGAAAGAACGCATTGGTGTGGCGCAGCACCGCAGCCGGGACGTCTTCCGCAGTCGTGCTGTCACCGAAGAGGAAGATCGGCAGGCGGTCGTTCCTCCGCCGCTTTGCAGCCAGGACCTCTTCCAGCACCTGCCAGCGCGTGGCCTTGTCCTCCGCGCCGTCGACCGATACGAGCCAGCAGGATTCGGTGTTGAAGATATGCACGAGACGCCGCGCATCCTCATAGGAAAGACCGGAGACGATCCGGAAGCCTTGTTTTTCGATGGCTGCCGCCAGATCGCGCATGCCTCGCCCGGCAGCGCTCTTGCCGTCGAAATCCTCGTCGATAACGGCTATCGGAAATGCCATCTGGAATTCCATGCATTCCTCCAGAAACCGGGGGTCAAAGGCCGTGGCCGCCATGCAGCCGCGTGCATCTCAGGTTGGAAGATCGTACATGACGGGTGATGCAGCGTCGTTGATTGCAATCAACGTGAAGCGAAGCATTCGATATCAGCAGGGAACGCACATGCCTTATAACGGCTACTCGGCCCATTCCGCATCGGCGGTGAAGGCGATCGTCAGCCATCGGTTGGCGCTCTCGTCCCCGATCGCCTCCCCTATCTCGTCTCTGAGAGCGTCCCATTCCTCCACGGTCTTCGGAGGAAGCCCTTCGGGTACGATGAAATAGAGCTCGATCTGCGTTGCCCGACCGACCCGGGCCACATAGGCGCGGTGAGAAAGGAAGCCGAGGCGGCCAACCATTTCGGCGGCGACCCGGTCGACATGCTGCTGGAGTTCGACCGGGGCAATCAGCAGAATTTCGCTCAGCGCCTTCCAGACGGTGCCGATCGGAAGCGGGATCATGACCAGGCAGACCAACGTCAGGACAAGCGGATCCATATAGCTGGCAAGCCAAGCGGCTTGCGTCTCCTGCACGGCAATGCCGACGAGGAACGCGAGAAGCAAGGCAAACGCAATGCCGCCCGACATGATCCAGGCCTTGATGTCGAGCGAGACGAAATCGGAGTTGATCCGGCGGTTCAGCCGGATGCCGAGGACGGCCATGATCACGCAGACAAGCAGGGTCGCCGCGGAATAGGCGACCGCCATGCCGAAGCGCAGTTCATGGCCGCCGCTCAAGATGCTGATGATGGCGCTGATCAGCGCATAGACCCCGACCGTCATCAGCAGGCAGCCATTGAGCATGAGGACTATCGGCTCCAGATGCCAGAAGCCCATGGTAAAACGGTTTCGAATCCTGCCGGACCGGGCGTCGCTCTTAGTCGATCTTATGATCAGGCTCGAAACCCAGAGCGCAAGCCCGGTCATGGCTGCATCGGCGAGTGAATAGACGCCATCGAAAGCGATCGAGAACGAGCCCGAAAGGATGCCGAAAACGACACCGAGTACGGCAACCACGATGGTCGCAGCGATCGAGATCCGCAAAAATCCCTGTTCGTTCGACATCGCCACCTCCCGCGCGGTCACCGGTCCGCCCATTCTAACGTCTCCGCGCTAATCTTGAAGGCATTCAGCATGGAAGATTCGGAACGATCGGCGACTTTGCATCGACCGAATTGCAGCGCCTAAAGCGCGTCGCATCAAACTTGATTCATGCGACGCGCTTTAGTCCTCTGTTTTTATGCATGTCGTTATCCCGGAACCGCTGCACCCTTCCGGGCGACATGCTTTAGTTTGGATGGAAATCTCGCTTGTGATGGCTATTTGCGAAAGCCAGGGCAGCGGTTAGACAGCCTCATCGCCCAATGGCAGAAGCCTGGCAGTCTCGGCCTACTCCGCTACCGTGGTGGGAGCACGGTGGGCCAGGCTTGCGTCTTCCGCTCGGTCGAGGTGAGCCGCTATACAAACTCGCGATCATCGTCTGGGAGATCATGGGAGGCGGTGCGACCCGCCTTGACCTGACATTCGTGGGGCACGTCAGCGCCGATAATCGTCATTTAGTATAAAAAGTCATGTTGCCGTTGCGTGCCCGTGACACCCACTCGATATCGTTCGGCCCGAGCTTTTTGGTCTTGAGCTGCGCCACGAGCCATTTGTTCGACCGAATTGCGGCTCTGATAGCTGAAACGTGTTCTTCACTCCCTGGTTGTGGGTGTGAACCGGTCTCCGAAAAACCTGCGACCCTGTAGCTCACGATCGTGAATCTTTTGCCGTGATAAGCCCGCACCGCGTCAGGCAAACTCTCACTCCAGTTCATTCTTCGAAATTCGCGTCGATCCTGCTGGGCTTGTACCGGAAGGGTACCGGCGAAAGCAGTCAACGCGGCAACTCCAATGATCACGGCCATCTTCATCTCTTTAACTCCTGAGAACAAAATGATCCTCGGCGCGAAAGATAGCCCATGCGCAGGAGCCGGGCATTGAGTTCGATCAATGGTGTCCAGGCGAGAGCATGATGAATGGAAAGAGGCCATTCCCGCATGGCCACGCACACTGTTCTAGCGGCAAAGTGGACGGTTGCAGACTACGCATTGAACCGGATTGCGGCGCCTATTGTTTGGGTGGAAGATCATGCCGAGGAACCGCTGTCCGAAAGCGCATCGGCACGGAAAGGAAGATTCTCGGGAGGTCTTCATGACAACGTCGCCAAACGGCAAGAGCCTGGGGCTTGCCGCCTGCACCGCCATCGTGGTCGGAAATATGGTCGGGTCCGGGTTTTATCTTTCCCCGGCTGCCGTCGCGCCCTATGGCAATCTGGCGATCATCGTGTGGATCCTTATGGGTGCCGGTGCGATCTGCCTCGGTCTCACCTTCGCGCGTCTTGCAAGCCTTGTGCCCGCCGTCGGAGGACCCTACGCCTATACGAGAATCGCCTACGGCGATTTCGCAGGCTTTTTGATCGCCTGGGGTTACTGGATCTCCATCTGGACATCGCTGCCCGTCATCGCCATTGCCTTTACCGGAGTGATGGTCGATCTCTTCCCTGCCCTTGGCAATCGCTTCGCCGCGACCGTGCTGACCCTCGGTGTGATCTGGGCGATCGTGCTCGTCAATCTTCGCGGCGTTCATGTAGCCGGCCTCTTCGCGCAGGTTACCACCTATGCCAAGCTGCTCCCGTTCGGTGCGGTCGCCATTATCGGTCTTCTCTATATCGATCCGTCGCATTTCTCCGAATTCAATCCGAGCGGCCAGCCGCTGCTGCAATCGGTCGCGACGCTGGCGCCACTGACGATGTTTGCCTATCTCGGGCTGGAATCGGCGACCGTTCCTGCCGGTGATGTCGAGAACGCCGAGCGCACCATTCCCCGGTCGACGGTGATCGGGATCTCGATCGCCGCCACTCTTTACGTGCTTGGCACCATCGTGGTGATGGGCCTCGTCCCGCGCGAGCAGCTTGTTCATTCGGTAGCACCCTTCTCCCAGGCCGCCGGGATCATGTGGGGGCGCACCGGCGAACTGGCGATCTCTATCGCGGTCCTGATCTCCTCGATCGGAGCGCTCAACGGCTGGACCCTGCTGATGGGCCAGGTTCCGATGGCGGCTGCCCGCGACGGGCTTTTTCCGCCGCTTTTCGCGCGGCTCTCGCCGCGCGGCGTGCCGGCATGGGGCATGGTCATTTCAGCCTCGTTTGCAACGCTTCTGGTGCTGGTTCAAGCGATCGGCTCAGAAGGCTTTGCCGCCGTCTATCGGCTGATGGTCGGGCTGAGCACGATGACCGCCGTCGTTCCCTACGCCTTCTGTTCGCTGGCCAGAACCCTTGTGGCAGGCGTGACGCACGGGCACATGCCAAAGGTCAGCACGATCGAGCTCATCGCCTTTCTCTTTGCGATCTTCACTCTCTATGGCTCCGGCGCCGAGCCGGTGCTTTATGGCCTGGTCCTGCTGATGCTCGGCATCCCCGTCTATGTCTGGCAAAGGCGAAATGCAGCTGGTGCGAGAGACAAAGAGACGGCTCCGAGTGCAGCAACGCACCCGGCGCTCTCGCGATAAGTTGTCATGAAAGATCAATGCATGTCGCCCGGAAGTGTGCAGCGGTTTCGGGATAATGACCATGCATAAGAACAAAAAGCTAAAGCGCGTATCAATCAGATTTGATGCGACGCGCTTCAGTGCCAGCTCAGGCAATCAAAGCCGCTATTGATGATCGTCCCGCGCTCGCCGCGCACCATTCCGGCAATATCGGCAAGCGAGCCAATTGCCGCCGTCCCGCCCGCTGTGCGCGCAAAATGGCAGGCGGCTTCGACCTTGGGACCCATCGATCCAGCCGGGAAGGAGAATTGCTTGAAATCATCGGGGCGGGCGCAATGGATCGCCTTCTCTGACGGTTTGCCCCAGTCGGTGCAGACGGCCTGAGCATCGGTCGCCATGATCAGAAGATCGGCGGAGAGCTCGCGCGCCAGAAGCTCCGAGCATAGATCCTTGTCGATCACCGCCTCGACACCGATCAGCTTCCGGTCACTCCCTTTTTCGTACATCGTCGGGATGCCGCCGCCGCCGGCGCAGATAACGATCGTGCGCTGTTCCAGCAGCCAGCGGACTGGACGAATTTCGAAGATGCGCATGGGCGCCGGCGAGGCAACGACACGCCGCCACTTTTCCCCATCCTGCTTGAAGACCCAGGCCTTTTCGGCGTGCAGCCGGTCCGCTTCCGCCTTCTCATAAACAGGACCGACGAATTTGGTCGGGTTCTGGAAGCCCGGATCGGCGGCATCGACTTCTACCATGGTCAGCAGCGTTGCCAGAGGCTGCTCGAACGGCAGCAGGTTGCCGAGTTCCTGCTCCAGCATGTAACCGATCATGCCCTCGGTTTCAGCGCCGAGAACATCGAGCGGATAGGCTTCCTCCGGCTTATAGGCCGCGCCCTGAAGCGCAAGTAGCCCCACCTGCGGGCCATTTCCGTGCGTTATGACGATCTCATGCTCGCCCGCCAACGGCGCAATCGCATGAGCCGCGGTCCGCGCATTCCGTCTCTGGGCATCGGCAGTCATGGGTTCCCCACGCCGGAGAAGCGCATTGCCGCCTAGCGCTATAACGATCCGCATCCTAATCTCCCAAGGTAGCGACAAGCAGGGCCTTGATCGTGTGCAGGCGATTTTCCGCCTGCTCGAAGGCGACATTGGCCTCGGACTCGAAGACGTCGTCGGTGACCTCAAGGCCGTTGCTCATGCCGTAATCTTCCGCGATCTGCTTGCCCAATACCGTCTCGGTGTCGTGGAAAGCCGGCAGGCAATGCATGAATTTGGTCTGACGATTTCCGGTTGCCTTCATCAAGGCTTCGTTGACCTGATAGGGCGTTAGCAGCTTGATGCGTTCGCGCCACACATCCTTCGGCTCACCCATCGAGACCCAGACGTCGGTGTGAACGAAGTCGACCCCCCGGACCGCCTCATTGGGATCATCAGTGACCAGCAGGCGCGCACCGGACTTCTGCTGCAGGTCCTTGGCGATCGTCATGTACTCGTCGGAGGGCCAGAGCGACTTGGGGCCGCAAATGCGCA
The DNA here is from genome assembly GCF_019685125.1 of Rhizobium sp. NZLR10. Lineage (NCBI taxonomy): Bacteria > Pseudomonadati > Pseudomonadota > Alphaproteobacteria > Hyphomicrobiales > Rhizobiaceae > Rhizobium > Rhizobium sp. NZLR10. Next base: position 27,826 of record NZ_JABDWE010000014.1, read on the forward strand.
CATCCATGCCCAGTAGGCAGCCGATGATAAGAAGCGAGTGCCCCATGTTCGAACGCGTGTCGCCCACATAGGCATATTTGATGTCGGCGATCGGCTTGTCGCTGTGCTCGCGCATCGTCATCACGTCGGCGATCATCTGCGTCGGATGATATTCGTCCGTCAGGCCGTTATAGACCGGCACGCCGGCGTAGCGCGCAAGCGTCTCCACGCCGTGCTGGGCGGATCCGCGATATTCGATCGCGTCATACATGCGGCCAAGGACACGCGCCGTGTCCTTGAAGGATTCCTTGTGGCCGATCTGCGAGCCGGATGGATCGAGATAGGTCACGTTGGCGCCCTGGTCCGAGCAGGCGACCTCGAAGGCGCATCTTGTCCGCGTCGAGGTCTTCTCGAAGATTAGGCAGATCTCCTTGCCCTTGAGGTGCTGCTGTTCGGTGCGGGCATATTTGGCACGCTTGAGATCGCGGGCGAGATCGAGGAGGTAGCGGAATTCGCGTGGCGTATAGTCCTGCACGGTCAAAAGCGAGCGATTGCGCAGATTGAAGCTCATTGTCTTGCTCCGTCGGTGTGTTTCATGGGTGAAAACGTCAGTATGCAGGCTCGCGCCAGATGGGGCATGTCATGCAATGCCCTCCACCACGACCACGGCCGAGTTCGGAGCCACGGATGGTAATGACCTCGATCCCTGCCTTACGCAGAAGTGTGTTCGTGTAGGTATTGCGGTCGTAGGCGACGACGACGCCGGGCTCGAGTGCGACGACATTGTTGCCGTCGTCCCATTGTTCGCGCTCCGCCTGGTAGGAATTGCCGCCGGTTTCCACGATGCGCAGTTTCGGCAACTCGAGCGCCTCGCTGACAACATCGAGCATCGACTGACTTTCGGGGTGAATCTCGAATGTTCCGTCGTCATCCCTGGGGTACATGCTGTAGCAGCGGATCTGGTCGACGACCTCGGCAAACAGCGTGACGACATCGCGATCGCAAAAGCTGAAAACGGTGTCGAGGTGCATTGCCGCGCGGCTCTTCGGCATCAGACAGCCGATCACCCTCTTGGCCGCCTTGCTCCTGAACAGGGCCTGCGCCACCTGGCCAACGGCCTGGTAAGTCGTGCGCTCACCCATGCCGATCAGGACCGTGCCGTTGCCGATCGGCATGACATCGCCGCCCTCCATCGAGGCATTGGCGAACTGATTGTCTGAATCGCCCCACCAGATCCGGAAATCGCCACCCAGAAAGATCGGATGAAACTTATAGATCGCCCGCTGGATCAGTGTCTCTGCGCGTCTCGCCGGCCAGAACATCGGGTTGCAGGTCACGCCGCCGTAAATCCAGCAGGAGGGGTCGCGCTGAAACAGCGTGTTCGGGATCGGCGGAATGACGAAATCCGTTTCCGGCAAGGCGCTGAGCATCAGCGACTTGGCCTTGACTTCCGGCAGATCGGAGATCGCGATGCCGCCGATCATGAACGCGGCGAGCTGTGTGGCCGGCATCTCGTCAAGCCATGGCCGCATCGCCTCGGCAATCTGCGAGCCGAGTACATTCGGAGTGATGCGTCGGTCCAATATGAAGTCACGTGCCTGCTTGTTGGTCAGCGCCTGGCCAAGCAAGTCGTGGAGTTCGAGAACTTCTACGCCTCTTTCCTGCATCTTCAGCACGAAATCGAAGTGATCTTTCTGAGCCTCATGCACCCATAGGACATCGTCAAAAAGCAGGTCATGGCAGTTGGCAGGCGTCAGGCGCTGATGCGCCAGAGACGGTTTGCAAACCATGACAGTTCTGAGCTTTCCAACCTCCGAGTGAACGCCGAAACCACGCATGTGGCCCTCCCTGCAGCTTTTTGGATCGCGGCGCCGCCGCTGGTTATTGGCCATCACACTATTTGGGCCGGCTCGGTCATGTCATTGATCGCAGACAATCGGTAACGCAGTATGTGGTGGGTGAAGCCAAGGGAATGCGGTCGCATTCACTGGAGGCCCGAAACGACACATCGATAGATTTGCCATACCCGCCAATGGGTGGGGTGAACGTCGAGCACTTCACCCGTCATGGCATTGATCCAGCCACCGGGGAGACGCTGGCAAGGAAAAACCAGCGCATGAACGCCGTCATCGTCGATGACAGCGAGCTCTATATCAAGTTCGAACGGAGCTTCGACAGGCAACCGCCACATCGCCGCGCCCTCCCCCAACGATTCATCGGGTTGACCGGATGCGAGGTGTCATTCAGGCACGCTATTCCACCGGCATGCCTTGCCTCGATCAGCTGCCTATGGCCATCGAATGAACCCGCTATGCGCTGGCATTGCGATAAGACAGCAATCACGCGCCTTGTGTGCGGAGATAGATCCGACCGGCTTTTGGCATCGCTCATTCGAGTAAAAGATCAGGTTGCCATCAGGACAAACGTTCTGATCATTCAACTCCCTCACATGGCCACGTAGCCTTTGCTTCTCACAATAATAGAACAATGAAGCGGACGCATTGAGCCGAATCAATAGGGTCATGGCGAGCGCTAACGACAGGATCGCGTCAAAAGCCCCAAGGAAGAACAATAGAGGCTACGCGATCCTACACCGGTTCCTCATCCAAAGATGGTAGTATTACGCCATCGGTCGAGAAGAACGACGGTCCCAAGGGCCAATGCGTCTCAAAGGGCGGAGGAGACCATCATGTCCATCAAGATGGAGGCACCGCATGTCGTTGCCGAAACCAGTGCCGCCGCCGCGATTGTGGTGGGTCAAGCATGGTCCTTGACGCCGCAACTGCCACACCCCGAGCCGGTGGGCGCTTTGACCGAAGAAGAAGACGGGCTGCGGATGGATTGGATCCGGCAACTCCACGAAGACATGCCGGATGCGGTGTTTTTCATCAGCCATCTCCACGAAATTTCAGCTTGCAACAGGGCTGCGGTCGCATTGTTCGGCTACGAAGAGCGCGAGTTGATTGGCCGCAAGATCGATTTTGTCTGGCGTGCGACACCGAATGTTCAACTCAAGGGACGATGGGGAGACCGCGGCGCAGTGCGTGCCGGCTTGGCGATCACCAAGAGCGGAGCCCAATTCCCGACTGCCTTGACCATCGTCAGAAAGCACGGCGAAAAAGGCTTCTTCACCGCGGCGATTTTCGAGGACTATCAAACCGAGAGCGAGACTTTGCTGCAAGTTCAGGAGCTTCAGCACGAGGTTGCCCGCCTTGCAAGAGTGATTGAATTGGGAGAGATGGCATCCACCCTTGCGCATGAACTTTCCCAGCCACTGTCGTCCATCGCAGCTTATTCCCAAGGCTGCGGCCGCCTCGCCACGGATGGCCCCCGGCGCGACGAAGAACTCCGTGAAGCACTGTTGGAAATCACACAGAATGCGCTCTGGGCAGGTAGTCTTGTCCAGAACATAAGAGAATTCGCCGTGCGCGGCACCTCCGAGCGGAAACCGCAGGAGATGCACGAACTGATCCATCGGGCGATAAGACTCGCGCTTATGGGGTCGCGGCGAAAAGACCTTCATACGAACTTCCAACTCAAGGCAGCGCGGGACGTCGTTCTCGCAGACAGCGTTCAGGTGGTGCAAGTGCTCACAAACCTCCTCCGCAACGCTTTGGAGGCGACGGAGTGTGCCGAGCAGCCCTCTATCGGGATCCGGACGACAGTAGAGAACTTCTCGTCTCTCGTCGTTGAAGTGTCCGACAACGGCTGTGGGATTGCAGCCGAGATGGAAGAGACGTTGTTTCGCCCCTTCGTGAGCGGCAAGCCACATGGCCTCGGTATGGGCCTGGCATTGTGCAAGCGCATTGTTGAAGCGCATGGGGGCCGCATAAGCGCACACAAAGGAAGAGAGAGCGGTTCGATCTTCTCGTTCTCAATTCCGCTGGTGGAGACCAAGACAGATGGCGAACGACCTTACGATCCATCTCGTCGATGACGAGGAGTCGTTGAGACGATCGTTGACATTTTTGCTGGTGTCGGCAGGTTTTGCCGTGCGGGCGCACAGCTGCGCAAACGCGTTTCTGGAGCTTCTGCCCCTTTCGGGTAGAAGCTGCCTGATCACGGACCTGCGCATGCCCGATGTCGACGGCATCGAATTGCTTCAGCGCCTGCATCGGCTGAGTGCGGACGTTCCGGCAATCGTCATTACCGGCCAGGGCGATGTCGGTGCAGCCGTTAACGCGATGAAGGCGGGGGCATCGGATTTCCTGGAAAAACCTCTCAGGGAGGAAGCGCTGATCGCGGCCATCAACCTGGCAATGGGTCAAAGGCGGCAAAGTCACACAATCGTCGATTCCGAGAGCGTCGCGGCGCGTGTTCGTCAGCTCACAGATCGCGAACATCAGGTTCTGACCGGCGTGCTCGACGGCTTGCAGAACAAGATGATCGCCTATCATCTGGGTATCAGCTCGCGTACGGTGGAAGTCCATCGCGCCAACGTGATGGCCAAGATGGGCGCCCGCAATCTGGCGGAACTCATGCGCATGGCCATGACCGTTGACGCGGTTGCGCAGTCGACTGAAACCGGACCGACCTCACCGGTCTGGCCAGCCTACGCTCGATAGGCCAAAACTAACCTTTGCAACTGCAATCTACTCAGCTATGGTGCTTTAGAAGACGCTTATAAATGCGTGATCAAGTCGTGGGGGCGATCATGAGAAACGCAGCAAAGGTCAATCTATTCAGCACGCTTACACCGACCGCTGAGGAAATCTGCAAGCAAGTTCAGCGAATTCTCGGAAGCGAAGAATTTCACGCGCCGAAACGTGGGCGAAATTTCCTGGAGTTTGTTGTCAACGAAACGCTCGCTGGACGAGCAAGCTTCCTGAAGGCATTTACTATTGCAAATGTGGTTTTTGGTCGGGAAGCCTCATTTGACCCGCAGAATGACCCGGTCGTACGCATAGAGGCTGGCCGGATACGAAAAGCCCTGGAACGCTATTATCTCGTCGCAGGCCACGCGGACGCGGTCGTCATAACGGTGCCTAAGGGCGGATACGTGCCGCATTTCGAATATACCCGGGACGCGTCGGTACCGGCGCCACCTCGGAGCGACCCGGAAAACGCGCCTGCCGCAGACCTGGCGGATCAACGACATCCGCTTCAGGAGGGGCAGCCTCCGGCGCTGCCGACCGCTCGCGGCGTCGCAACCGGACTTCTGGCCGTATTCGTGCTTCTTTTCCTCGCGCTTGCCTCGGGACTTTTGGTTGCGCGACATGCCCAGACCAGTTCTCCGCCGTCAGCTGCCTCCATGCCGACGGTCGCTGTCGAGTTTTTTGCAACGAGCAGCTCCGTTGACTCCAGTTTGGATATCGCCCGCGGCCTGAGGGACGACATTATTGGCCAGCTCGCCCAACGCGATGACATCGTCGTCGTCGCCGATCCGTCAAGAAATGATCATACCGCTGCTGCTGACTACGCGCTTCAAGGCAACATCCAGATGGACGGACGCAAGCTGCGCTCGGTTGCAAGGCTGGTGCGCCAAGCAGACGGGGCGGTCATTTGGGCCAGTAATTTCGATGCCGATCTTCGCGCTCAAAACAAGCTCGGCATTCAAACAAGTGTCGCCCGGCAAATCGTCGGCGCCATAGCGCAGCCCCATGGCGCCATCTTTCAGGCCGACACAAGTGTGCTCGCCACGCCAATGGAGAAGGGCAACCGGGATGCCTATGTCTGTACCTTGGCCTATCAGAGTTATGTCCAGACGATGACCGCTCAAAGTCATAGCGCTGCACGCGAATGCTTGTGGCAGGCAACCCGGCGAACGCCTGATAGCGCTACATCCTGGGCGCTCTTGTCCATGGTCTACCTTGACGAAATCAGATTTCGCTACAAGCTCGGGACATCGCCCTCTGTCGAATCTCTCGAACTTGCAACCGTTTCGGCCGAACGGGCCGCTTCGCTCGCGCCGCACGATCCCCAGGTGCTGCGGGCAAGTATGCTGGTGAACTTCTTCAGGGGGGATATCGACAAGGCACTGGCGGCCGGGACTGCAGCCTATGCTGCAAATCCGAACGATGTGGAGGTTGCGGGCGAATACGGCCTGCGACTGGCGATGTCCGGAAAATGGCAATCAGGCTGCGAGTTGATATCAGTCGCAATCGACAAAAATGTCGGCCCCCAAGGCTATTACCAAGGCGGCATGGCGCTCTGCGCATTTATGCGGGGCGATATGGAAGCCGCGGAACGGTGGTCTCGAAAATCCGATCTCGACTGCAGCCCGATGCGTCACCTCGTATTGCTATCCATTCTTGGAGCCGCTGGGAAGATGGATGAAGCCAAGCTGGAACAGGATTGGCTCCATGTCAATGCGCCCGCATTGATGACGAACATCCGCCAGGAGATTTCCCTACGCCTTAAGCGCCCGGAAGATCAGGAGCGGTTTTTTGACGGGCTGCGCGCCGCTGGCGTGGCCGTCAACCTCCCATCGTAAAAATAGCGCGTCGCCCCAAAATCCGATCACCCGAGAAGACGACGGTAAAGACTCAAAATGCGACGGCTATGGCTCGGAGCCCGAACGGCCCAGCTTGCGGCTGGTTGAAATCTCCTTCGTGATTTGAGCGGCAACCTCATCCTCGACATCGAGAATGGTTTGATCACTGAGGTCGCGATCATATTGATTTGCCCAGACGACCGTGCCATCGGCGCCGTTTATCAGGCGGACATGCAGACGTAGAGCCGCGCCGCCCTCGACAAGAGCACTTCCCTGCAAATTGAAGAGCGGGCCGATAGGCTCCATGCCGGATTGCCCGGGAGCGAGCACGACAAAGTCGTCCACCTTGACGAGCTTGGCGATGAGTTGATCGACCACTCCCTTCGCAAAGTCTGCTCCTTGCGCGGTAGCCCCGAGGGCTGCGAAGGGTTCGACGACAATCCTGGTCTTGCTGTTCAGCATTGACTGGGCAGGAGCTGGCAGCGTCCCCGCCGGCAAGAGGTAGGATGCGAGGGGACGGATGAGGGCGAGAACCGCCATAGCGCCCAACAGGGCCGGAATGCCGATCGGCAGGAGGAGATCTCGATAGGTCAGCGGTCGCTCGTGTCCGGGGGGATTTTCCTTTTTCTCGTAACTTGGCGCAGACACGTCGCCTGGCTTGGAGTCGTTTTCACCGCTCGAAAAGTGCGGAACATAGCCCCCCTTGGGAATGGTGATCCGAATCGGGTCGCTGCCTCCGGAAACGAGATAGTATCGTTCGATTGCGCGACGGATACGCCCCGCCTCGATACGGACAACAGGATCGTTCTGCGCGTCGAAGGAGGCATCGCGTCCGAATACCGCCTGCGCAATCGTAGAGGCCTTGAGCTGCTCGCCGTGCCCATCGAGCGTCTCTTCTACGATATATTGGAGAAAGCGGCGCCCGCGTTCGGGAGCGAGGAATTCCGAACTTGCGAGCATACGATCAAGCTGAGCACGAATGCTTGCGGATTCTTGTCGTGCCTGGCTGTCCCCTCCCTCTTCCGGTGCCATTTAGACCTCCCGCGATACGGCTCTCCAGGGGCAATAGCTTATACACCAGTCCGTGATCGCCTGCTTCCGTAGCAATACGTAAGGGGTATCTCGAATACCGGGACATGCAACGATTGCTTATGCTGCAGCGTCGGATGGGGGGCGATTCACATGTTTCAGGCTCAGGCGATCGGAAAATACACGACGGTTCCCGACCACCGCCACAGGGCGGGTTCAGGGGCGGCAAAAGATCAGTCAATAAAATTCAGCGCCGACGAGACGATCTATAGCGAAGGCGAACACGTTATTGCGATCTACCAGGTCGAAGCAGGCGCAGTCCGGATATACCGCCTGACATCGAACGGCCAGCGGCACATCTTATCGTTCTGCGGCAAGGGCGAATGGTTCGGGCTCGAGATCGGAAATGTGCGAACCGATTTTGCAGAAGCCATCTGCGAAACTCGCATAAGACCGTTTCGTACCAATCAGGACGCAGTCGTTCCCATCGATCTTTTGCAGATTGCCCTGACGGGCCTTGCGAAGGCACAGCAAAAACAACTCATCATCAGCGAGCAAAGCGCGCTGAAGCGCCTTGCGGCCTTTGTTCAGGAGATGGTTGACCGTCATCCCGAGGATCCGGAATTCGATATCATGATGTGTCGCAGCGACATTGCCGACTATCTTGGCCTGACGGTTGAAACGGTTGCCCGCTCTTTCACGAAGCTGCGGGAAAAACACATCCTTCGTCTCAACGGCAAATCGCAACGAATTGTCCGGCTTCTCGACCGCGATGCACTCATCGCCTTAACGATTTAGCGAAAGCGGCCATCGCCTAAAGCATGTCGCCCGGAAGTGTGCAGCGGTTCCGGGATAACGACATGCCCAAAAACAAAGGCCTAAGGCGCGTCGGATGAATAAAGTTTGATGCGACGCGCTTTGGACCGCAACAAAGGGGATTGAACCATGACAGATGCGTCCCGCAAAAGACCGACCAAGGGATTTGTTGCAGGCTTGATCGGCGCGGCAGCGTTGGGGGCGGTTTCTCAAGTGACCGTCGCCCGCGCCGAGGACGATCCCTTCTCCCAGTTTCCGTTGGTCATCCATTGCAAGTACAATGAGACGTACCATGCGTTTTACATATCGCGGGTCTCCCATGACGGTGTGGCGACTTATGTGGCATCTGATCGGATCGCCGGCACGATCACGCTTGATGGAAAGGCTAAGGCGATCGGTGGGGCGGGAGGCGGCAGCTGTGTCGGCAAGACATTGGTGGAGCTTCGCGCATCGCAACAAGCTTATGATTTGAAACCTTAGAGATGCCGAAAGTGTGAGCGGTTTTCGGACGAAATCATGCTTTAACCGATTAATTTAGAACAGGATTCAGACTATGGGCTGGCCGGCTTGAAGGCATCCTGCTCCAGCGCGTCTCATCTGCTTTGCCGGCAGGCTCACTTAGCCGGCGTCGCCGCGTTTGCCTGCTGCGCGCGGATTGCTTGAGCGGCTGCCGCGGCGCCCTTTTCGTCTCCTCCGACCTGCACCGTCGGCTGCGCGAATGCGATCCCGTTGGCCAGGAACACCTCGCGAATTTTGGCATAGGCCTTGCGACGGATATACGTCTGCATACCCGGAACCGTAGTCATGGCGAAGCTCAACACGATGCCGTAGTCGCCGAACTGCTCGACGCCCTTCATTTTCAGCGGCTCGAGGAAGTTCGGCCCGAGTTCCGGATCTTCCACCAGTTCTGCTCCGATCTTCTTGGTCAGCTTGCGCGCCTTGTCTATATCGGTATCGAACCCGACGGTGATCCTGAACTTGTCGATCACCCAGTCCCGGCTCATGTTTTCGACAGCACCCAGTTCGCTGAACGGCACCGTGAACACTGGGCCGCGATGATGGCGCAGACGAACCGAGCGGAGGCTGAAGCTCTCCACCGTTCCCTTGTAATCCTTGGCCTGGATGTATTCGCCCACACGGAAAGCGTCGTCGAGCATATAGAACACACCGTTAATGATGTCCTTCACCAAAGTCTGTGAGCCAAAACCGATGGCCACACCGAAGATGCCCGCTCCCGCGATCAACGGACCGATCTGTACACCCAATTGCGCCAGCACGATCAGTCCCGCCATGACCGCAACAGCGACGGCCAATGCGTTGCGAAAAATCGGAAGAAGCGTGCGGAACCGGGCACGTCGGGCCGCGTCCGCCGGCGCGAGCGATGTCGTGCCGGTCGATACGCGCAGCGTTCGGTCGATCCAGCCCCGTGCCATCTGCCAGAGAAGGTCGGCAACCACGAGGATGAGAACGCTTTTCAGGCCGCCGTAAAAAAACGCGGCGATCATCGGATCGCGCTGACCCAGCGTGTCCGGATTGAGATGCCAGACAAGCGCCAGCCATCCCACGGCGAGGACGAGAACCGCGGCGCGTGCCCCTCGCGCGACCAAGATACCGTGCAGGCTACCGGGATCGCTGGTGAAGGATAGCGCCAGGCGACCGACGGCGTTCAGGATACCCGGCAACACCAGCGCGTAGATGCCGATCCAGAAGAGGCCCCTCATATTGAGACACCAGACGAGCCACAGGACGACGAGGTAGGCCGTTATCGCCACTTTCCAGGCGCGGCTTCCCTCCCAGATCGACCATGCTGCCTCGATCGCAAGCAGCAGTCCAACCACCGAGAAGCAGTAGCTGATAGCATAGCTGATCTCAGGGGAAACGCCGAGTGGCTCGCCGACGGCCGCGGTGGCGAGCGCAAAACAAATGAGCCCGGACAGGACCAACAGCCTCCTGCGCAGGGCGGAACCCATTGCCGCCACGGACAGGAGCGCGGCAGCCAATCGAAACAGGATAAACGCCGAGAGATAAGCAAGAAGCGTCACACGTGCGAGTGGCGGCCAGTCGATCGCGAAAAATACGATACCCATCGCTCCGGCGAAGATGCCGATCGGGATAAGCCGGCCAAGCAATGCCTCGCGGCGCGCGGCAAACCTGCGATACACCGCCTCGGCGGCGAGACCGAAAGCGACCAAGCCGCCGAATATCACGAAGACCGGCGCATAGCCCCTGCTGGCGGCTTCGCGCCTTGCTCTCGTCGCCGCCGCCGTCACTTCCGCCGGTATCGCAGGTATCGCCGAAAGGATCTGGTTCACCCGCAGCCGCGCCCCAGCCTCCCACTTGGCCAAGGCCGAATTGCCCGCCGGTGAAACGGGTGTCGCAAGCTCGCTCTGCTTGCGGCTATCGAGCCAGGCCTTTACGTCCGGATCCTGCAGCAGGCGAACGAGTTCGTCGATTTTCTGCTGCGGTTCCGCCAGTGGAGTCTGCGCCCATGCATTTAACGCGAAGAGAAAAACGGCGATGAAGGAAAGAAGCCATCTCAACCTGGAACTCCTCACTGCGTCAGCGTTTGTTGCTTCAGGTCGCCGTCGAGTGTCTCCTTAGCGGATCGTGGGGGTCTCTTCTGTATGACGGGCTGCTCGATGATCTCAATCGGTGCCGCGACCGCGGTAGCGGCAACGGTGCCGATATTGGTCACCGTTCCGCCGACGACGGCCGTAATGCCTTGGCCCAATGTGACCTTGGAATCGGTAAGGGTCTGGCCGGTCATGAGGCGCTGACCGATGAGTTGGACAATCTCGGGACTTTCGGCGAATTTGCCATGGTTTAGACTGTCGTTGCTCTTCACCTTCGTCAGGTCGATGGCGGTGATGCCGGCTTTTTCCAGCTTCGAGCGGTAGGGCTCTTCGGCCGGATTGATCGCGCCGAGACGGGAGACGCGTCCCGTGATGAAGCTGGAGATCGCAAGCGCCTTGTCATCCTGAGAGACGAAGATCGTGAATTTTGGACGTGGCTCGCCCATCTCCACATATTGTTTGGCGAAGACCTGGATGTCGATGTCAGGCGAGGCCAGTATGACATTGTGGATCTTCGAATTGACGTGGCCGTCGCGTATCCCCATCTGCCGCAGAGATTCCATGGCAAGCCAAGTCCCCATCGAATGGGCCATGATGGTGATGTCCTTGACGTTGGGATCAGCTGCCAGCGTGCGCAGTGCCTGCTCCAGCGCCGTACGCGAATAGTTCGTACTTTCCTTGTCGTATTCGTAGGCGGTGATCTCCGCTCGCGACGGCCAGGTGAACAAGACCGGCGTCGCCTGCATCTTGCTATCGTGGACGATCTGCGCCAGCCGGAAAACCGAATCCTCATAGGTGTTGTTGAAGCCGTGAACGAAGACGAGCGCATGTCCGCCGTTCACATGCTGCCGGAACCAGACGCGGCCTTGTGCCACCGTGTCGATCTGCTGAACACTGGTCACGGCAAAGTCGGTGGCAGGATTCGGAGGAAGGCGCTTTGGCCACTGCACGGTGCCGACTTCGCGCTTTGCCGGGATAGAAATCGAGATCTGGGTCAGATGCGGTTTGGGACTGCGCTCGCCGTTGAAGAGCGTGGCGGGGCTTCCCGAAGGCTCGCGCGTGGTCGCGACCAGCATGTCGACCCTAGCTGTCGGGGGCATCGACGATGACGTTGAAACCGGTGTCATCACGCCGCCCGGATGCCCGCAACTCGTCAGAAGAAGAAAAAGAGCCACACCACATTTTGCCATGCACGCATCCACGCATCCTGCGATCGCTCAGGAGGAAGCTTTCCGAGCCCAAACACTAGCAGGCTGACCATGCCGACACCTGTAGCATCACGTAATATCTGTAGGTTTTCCGATGATCAGCCATGGTCTCAGCTTTCCGAATTGCCGGATCCCGACCGCAGATGCTTGCGCCTCTACCGAAGGGGACGGCGACCAATGAGAACTGCGCAATTGCCGGTCGCGATCGCTGGGATGGCCTTATCAGCGGGAACGAAATCCAGACGCCATGGTTAAGCCCTGGAGCGGCGCCTCGTCCCGGGAGCCGCGCGAGGAGATGTAGCCGAGGAGCATGTTGTGAATGTCCTGATGTTCAACAGAGTGAGAAACAGTCACGACGGTCCCGATGCCCCTTTCGTGACCACGGACGGTGATAATCGGAAGCTCTACAGGTTCGCTCTGCAATACGATATGGACGGCAAAAGCTGGGCGACTGAAATATGGGCCTATTCCTCTCAAGATGCCGAAGAGCGCGTGGCCGCGATGCGCCGATCGATGACGATGTGCGGCCAACTTTACGGCGAGGTGGAAGTTTAAAGCCCCGAGGTGCTTCGGCATCTCCGATCATGAGCAACGAAGATATTCGTCTGTCTCCAGCCCTTCGGCCGGCTGAAAGCGTCAATCTCGTGGAAAATCGGTCGATCGATCACAACGATGCGGTTTGTCCGGTATCGTACAGCAACGAAGAGCGCGCACACCGCTTTCCTTCTTATTACGGGAGGAAAAAATGAAGCGCTCGTTCCCAACAAGCTCAGCGTCGCATTGCAAAACAACGTCCGCCATTGAGTCGGAGATCGTCCAGTTGACGCCGGCGTTACGTGCATTTGCCCGGAGGTTCCTGCGCAGCGAGGACGACATCGATGATCTCGTGCAGGAAACGCTGCTGAAGGCATTGAACTCGCGACACCTCTATAAGCCCGACACCTCTCTCAAATCCTGGCTGTTCACAATCCTGCGAAACACATTTTGCACCAACTACCGCCGACAGAAACGCGAGCCGACCGCAATGGACGCGGCCATGGAACAAGTCGCGATTGCGCCCAGCCAGGAATGGGCGCTGCGGGAGCGGGAGCTGCAACGAGCACTCGTGCAACTTCCAGACGACAGGCGCCGGGCACTGATATTGGTGGCGACCGGAACGAGTTACGAGGACGCTGCAAGGCTGTGCGGTTGCCGGATCGGCACGTTGAAAAGCCGTGTAAGCCGGGCACGCGGGTCCTTGCTCTCGATGCTCGGAAACAACCTCATCGACTGATCGTCTTTGCGCCGGCAACAATTCCGCCGACAACATCGTCGGCTGGATCGTCGCGCCCCAGATCTATTCTCCCAAGACAGCGATGCCGGCCGCCGGAATATCCGAGAAGGAAGCGTGACCTCGCGGCCTATCTCGATGCCGCGAGCAGTGATTGGCCGTTTCCTAAGCTCGTTAATAAGCGCATGATCATCGCTGGGAGAGAAGGACATTGAGATGGACAGAGGTATGGTGGAGAAACATCTGCAGCAGGCACGAGAGCATGTGGCGCTAGGAGGACAGCACATCGCTCGGCAGCGCGAGATCGTGGCTGAGATGACCGACCGCGGCTCCGACGCGAAAGAAGCGCAACGACTCCTGGTGATTTTTGAAGAGTCGCAGGTCATGCATGTTGCTCACCTTGATAGGCTTAAGGCCGAGTTGCTTGCCCTGCGATGAAAAGCATGGGCCCCGGTATAAGCTGGGTCGAACCGTTGCGGTAATTGTCGACGGATCAGCAGAGGATTTCGGTCCATAGCGGACCACGCGGCTACGCCTGTCGTGAGGTATCGATAGCAATTTGCAACGCTTCCAACAGCCGCGTCATATCGATGGGTTTGGCACAGCAGCCAATTAATTTGAACCGCGCCGGCAAAACAGAGGCGTCGTAGCCGGTCGTGAACACGAAGGGAACATGGAGTTCCAGAAGCCTGTCGGCAACCGGGTATACCGGCTCACCATGCAGGTTGACGTCCAAGACCGCTGCGTCAAGAACATCCGATACGGCCAGCAGCTCAATCGCATGTTCCAGAGATTGCGCCGGGCCAATGACGATGGCCCCTGCGTCAGCCAGCTCCAGGGATAGGTCTTCCGCCAGCATGAATTCGTCCTCGACCACAAGCACGCGGTATCCGACGAGCATCCGTTCAGCCATGACCATCATCCTCGACCAGGTTGCTGAGGGAAACAGGGATTGCGATCGTGCAATGGACTCCATCCTTACCAAGAACATAGGACGTCTTCGCATCGAGCTGGTAGGGCAGCGCGCGTTCGATCAGTTCACGACCTTGGCCGCCCCCTTGCGGTCCGGAATCGGCGGGCGACATCTTCACCCGGCTCTCCCGCCAATCGACATGCAGCCATGGCTTGCCGCTTTCGCCTTGTTGCTCGACACGCCAAACGATCGCCAGATGCGCCTGCGGTTGGCTAAGCGCTCCGTATTTGGCGGCATTGGTGCCAAGCTCGTGCATCGCCAATGCCATCGTCTGGACAGTCGTCGAGCGAAGCCTGACACCTTCCGGACCTTGCAAGGTAACCCGGCTCGTCTCGCCTTCCGGCACACCGTGGGCTGCCAGTTCGGAGCGGATGAGCTGATCGAAGGTGATACGATCCCCCTCCTGTAGCCGCGACAAGAAGCCCTGCACCCGCGCCAGCACATCCAGCCGGTCGCGGAACTTCTTGTGGAAATCCGCCAGATCGGTGCTGGTACGCATGGTCTTGTCGGCTATCGACCGGACGACGGCCATGAGGTTGCGCGTGCGGTGCTGAAGCTCGGCGACGAGGACTTTCATACGGTCGGCAGAGGCCTTTTCATCGGTGATATCGCGGCCGATACCACCGATCTGCGTGAAATTTCCTTCCTCTCCGAAAAGCGGGAACTCGGCGTTACGCAACCATCGGATTTCGTGGTCAGAGGCGCGCCTGATGCGGTACTCGTATTCCGCACGCTCGCCGTTTCGCACGCGACGAATCTCGGAGAGCGCCTGTTCCCGGTCTTCAGGGATGATCAACTCCGCCCAGCTGCGGAAATTGTTGTCCGTCACGGCCTGCTGGCGCTCGACACCATAGATGGTCTCGAAAGCCGGCGCGAGGTAGTTCCATTGCAGCGTCTCCGCGTCGCGGATCCACAACACGTCGGAAGAGGCTTCGCCAAACAGGCGGAACTGCTCCTCCTCCTGCCACAAAGCTGCCTGTGCTTGTTTCCGTGCCGAGATGTCGATGCAGAACTCAGCGATCGTGCCGTCGCCAAGATCGCGCCCGGCAAACAACATCCAGCGACGCGCACCATCGGCTAAGAAATACTCCTTTTCATATGGCCCCATGCGGCCAGTCTCTTTCAAAGCTGCCATCTGGGCTTCGGTCTCGGCAATGTGCTCCTCCGGGGTCAGCCGGCGCCAGTGCAGCTCTGCGCGCTCCATTTGTGACCTACTGTACCCGGACATCTTCAAGAACACTTCATTCGCGTCGAAGATGACACCGTCCTCATTTAGAAAAACCACGCCGACCGCATCTGTCTCCAGAACGCGCTGCAGGCGTTCCTCGCTGCGTCGAAGCGCCATCTCCGCCTCGTAGGTCCCCGTCAGATCTGTGAAGGTGACGACAGCTCCGCTGATATAATTATCGACGCTGCGATACGGCAGCGCGCGCGCGGCGTAATGCCGGTTGTCCGTGGGGTCGCTGACCTTCCGGTCCACGGGCATCAGCGTTCTGAGGACAAGTCGAACATCGTCCAGCAGTTCCGGATAAGCCACGCGCGATACGACATGATCCAGCGGTCGCCCGACATCCGTGTCAAGCAGATGGAATATTTCGGTTGCCGCCGGCGTGAAGCTTCTGACGCGCAGATCGTTGTCGAGGAAAACAGTAGCGATCTGGGTCGCCTCGAGCAGGTTCTTCAAGTCCGAATTCGCGCGGTCAAGTTCGGTGACACGATGGGCCAGTTCGCCGTTGACGGTCTGCAGTTCCTCGTTGACAGATTGCAGTTCTTCCTTCGAGGTTTCCATCTCCTCGTTGGCAGACTGCAGCTCTTCGTTGATCGACTGATATTCTTCGTTGGACGATTTGAGCTCTTCGTTTGTGGATTCGAGTTCCTCGATGGTCGCCTGAAGCCGGTCGCGCGTAAGGCGCAAATCAGTCTCGAGACGCTGGACGTGCTCTTCGCTCGTCAGCCGTCCTCCGTCGGGCGCCGTCCCCTCAGCCACCTGCCCTGCGTCTTGAAACAGCACCATCAGCGAGGTGACGTCGCCGCTGCCGAGAGGTTCGACGATTATATTGACGGCGTAGGTGCGATCGTCCTGGCGCAACAGCACCCTCGGAACTTCGACCTTGACGGCTTCCGTCGTGGCACGCTGCAAGGCGGAGCGCATATCGAGCCGAAGATCGCGATGAGCAAGGCTCAGGAGGTTGAGTGTCGCCATTCCCGATGCCGGTTCGAGATAGCGGCCTGTGCGTCCTGAGAAGTGGAGAACATCATAGTGCGAATCGACGACCACATAGGCTGGGGCGAAGCGCTCTGCTACGACCTCTGCTTGCCGGCTGATGGTTACCGACAGCCGGCCGGTCTGCAGCATGGGAGCTGGTGCCGAGAACGGATGGTCGGGGCTGCGCGGACGTGGACTGAGCGGGAAGTCCGGAATGATCCGGGTTGCCGTTTCCAGCCTTCGAAACAGGCGGTTTTTGCGGTCGACGGGTGCAAAAAGCTTGGCGTGGCGTGTAACATTCTCCGAGGAACCCAAAAACAGAATGCCGCTCGGCCTAAGCGCAAAGTGGAATATCGGCATGACCCGGTTTTGTAATTCGTTGTCGAGATAGATCAGCAGGTTTCTACAAGACAGGATGTCGATGCGGGAAAATGGTGCATCCTTGACGATGTTGTGAGGAGAGAAGATGCACATCTCCCGCAATTCCTTGACGACACAATAGGTATCGCCTTCTCGCACGAACCAGCGAGCGAGCCGCTCTGGCTGGACCTGGGATGTTATCGCAGCGGAATAGCGCCCGGCGCGCGCAATTCCCAGTGCGCGGGCGTCGAGATCCGTCGCGAATATCTGCACTTCCGGGGGATAATCCATGGTGGCCACATGTTCGCGCAGCAGCATTGCGATTGAGTAGGCTTCTTCGCCGGTGGCGCAACCCAGCACCCAGACGCGCACCTGGTCGGTCGGCTCCTTGCCCTCGAACAGCCTCGGAATCTCGCGCTCAAGGGCATCGAACTCGCTCGGATCCCTAAAAAACTGCGTGACGCCGATCAGCAGGTCCTGAAAGAGGTTCTGTACCTCCTCACGGCTAGCGCGCAATCGCTCGATGTAGGTGTCGATGCTGACGATCTGCAGCACCTGCATGCGCCGTTGGACGCGCCGCGTGAATGTCCCGCGCTTGTATCCGTGGAAGTCATGGCTGGTGACATTGCGAAGAACGGTGGCAATCTGGGTAATCTGCGCCTCGATGGCGCCGGACGCTTCCTCGTCCAGACCAGCCTCTTCTTCCTCGATAACATTGCTCGCATAAAGCGCGATCTGCGTTGCGATGCTCTGGGCCGGCAGACGCAGGTCCGCGATCGCCACTGCTCCTCTGCCTTCCTCGAGAGATCCACTTTCTCCATCGCTTATCTCCACGATCGAGAGGCCGCCAAACTTCTTGGTTGCCGCGACCCCAGCCGTGCCGTCATTGTCAAGCCCGCTCAGGATCACAGCAATCGCGCGCTCGTGGGCATGTTCTGCCAGCGAGATCAGCATGGTATCGACCGTGCCACGATGTCCGACGGGTTCAGAGGCCGGCCGGACGCGGATATGACCGTCTTCGAGGGTCATCATGTCGTCGGAGCCACCGATATAGATATGGTCATGAAGGATCCGCTCTCCATCGGCTGCGACCGTCACCGCCAGTCGCTCCTGCCTCCCCAGCGTTTCGAGCACGGTCGCGGCGCTAAGACCCTCCTGCTGGTAAACTGCCACAAGGTAGGATGCGCCGAGGCCCACGCCAATCTCGGAGAATATCTGCTCGAGCGAGCGAAGCGACTGCGCTGAAACCGCGATACCGACGATCACGAGCGGTTGTTCGTGCTGAACCCGTTCAGGTGCGCTTGCCTGTTGCACCATATCTTCCTGTTCGTCGTACGCCATCATCGATCCATGTCTCTGTTCCACCGACTTAAAACGTTCGGCTCGGCACAAAGATACACCTTTATCAGAAGTCTTGAAAACGTGCCGCGCGGCCGAGGCGCGAAGACGTCAAGGCAGCGTCGCGCAGGGTCGCGGAATAGCGCCGATATTCTGCAGCTCTTGCCTCATAGAGTTCAGCGACGGTGGTCCGGCCGGTATCACGCGCGTCCCGAGCCATGCGCTCAACGAGGGTCACCCGCTCCTCCATGACCCGCATCGCAATCCTGATCGCCTCGTCCAGCTCATCGATGTGCCCCGCCAGCGCGTCAGCGGTATAGGCGTGGCCGATCTGACACCGAAACCGCAACGGCCGGGAACCGCGAACCTCCGAAAGCACGCCATGGCAATCCGGGCAAGTCATAGCAATTGGTGACGCGATCTTGCGAAGTTCGGCGCTGCCAGTTTGTCCACCCGCCGCGATTTCGACTTCGAGCCGCAACTCGTCGGACGGCAAATCAAGTCTCGGCCCCGCTTCGCTTCCCGCGAGGTCGGTAAGAAACCTGCCGAGATCAGCCGCCGCGGCCACATGATCGACCTCTACGGCTTCAAGCGCCGCAAGCGGCATCTGATCCGCCACCGCATCGAGCGGGTGCTGCACCACGGCCGTGCCGCCATTGGATTTGATCGCATGAAGCCCTGCCGCGCCGTCATTGAGCATCCCGGTCAGGACGAGCCCCACCACGCGTGGTCCGAATGACAGGGCAGCAGAGCGAAACATCGGATCAATCGAGGGCCGGGCCATGTTTTCCCGTGGGCCGGCTCCGAACATGATCGTTTCGCCCATGAGCAGCAGGTGGCGGTCGGGTGCAGCGAGATAGACGTGTCCGCGCTCGATCGGCTGGCCGTCAACCGCCTGCGTCACCGGAAGCTTGGATCTCGCCGCTAGCATCTCCGGCAAAAAACCGGGTGAGTTTGAAGGAATGTGGGTACTGACGAAGACAGTTGCCGGAAGGTCAGCAGGTAGATCAGCGACCAGGGTCTTGAGCACAGCTCCACTCCCCGTCGAACCGCCGATAGCAATGATATCCTTGGTCGCGCTTGATGACATGACCTTTGACCTTTCAAGATCATGCTCAACAGTCGGCGAGGCCTCATGGTTCCGCGTCGTACGCAGACAGGCCTAATTGTTCTTCCACATGGCAGCTCAATCGCGAAACCCTGCACCTGCGGCCGGGCTGTCGGTAGATGGGTCGACCGCGCGTCTCAGCAGATTCAAGACAGCTCCATACGGCGAGACGATCAGTTAAGCTTTTCGAACCCGCCGGGTGGACCAAAGAGTGCGACGGCGATCTGCTCGAGTTCAGTTGGTTTTTCGCAGAGCGCAAACCCCTTGTACTTTACTGGGATGTGGGAGGGGTCGTAGCCGGTAGCAAAGACGAAGTTGATGTCACGCGCCTCCAATTCATCGGCGACGGCAAATACAAGCTCGTCACCAAGGTAGACGTCGAGGATCGCTGCGTCGATGTGTTCCCGGTCGATAAGGTCGAGGGCGCGGCCAACGTTTGACGTCGGACCTACGACGATTGCCCCAAGATCCTCCAGCGTCCGGCGAGTCTCGTCAGCCAGAAAATATTCGTCTTCAACGATCAGGATGCGCTTTCCCGAAAAGAGTCTCGTTTGATTGCTATTTTCCACCGGGCACCTTTCCAACGAGGCGGGATTCGAAGAGCAGATAGATGCGTCCTGCGAACACAAGGAATTGGTTCATGATCTGGCTCCTTCGCCTGTCAAACTATAACTTGAGGCAAAAGTTGCGCCCCACGGCAGGTTTAAACGCTGCGACGAGGTGCTCACCGCTCATAGGAATATAGGCTTTATTTTCGTCCTTAAAGTTTTCGGGATTGAAAAGCGGGGATATGATTGGCCGAGTTCATCGAAATGTTCTCGGCGCCGCGCAATGAGAAACCCATCAGGCGCTCGTATTCCGCCTCGGGGATGCCGTAAGAACCATGGGCCTTCAGAACAAGCCCGTCCCGATCGACGACGATGACCTTTCCTCGTACGGATCTGATGAGCTTTTCGCCTTCCAGAACGTGGAGCGCGCCCGTCACTCCGGAACGCCGGACGCCGAGCATGAAAGACATATATTGATGGGTCAGATTCAGCACTTGGCTGTCGGCGCGATCATTGAGCATGAGCAGCCAGCGCGCCAGCCTCTGCTCTATGGAATATCGGCCATTAGCCAAGGCCGTATAGCTGATCTGGATTCCGAGCGACCGCGAAAATGACGATGAAAGAGATCGCAACTGCGGCGCCTTCTGCGTGAGACGAAGAAAGCTGTCGACATCGATGCGCTGGGCAGTTCCCTCGATCTGCACCATCATAGCGTAAGGCGTGCGCCAATCGCCTTCCAACAATCCGGTACCGGTAACGCCTTCACGCCCGATCAGACCGGCCTCTACTTGTGCGCCATCGAGGGACAAGGCGATCAGCGATACAATCCCGGCTTCGACGAAGGAGACTGCCGTTATCTCTCCAAACTGCCGTTCAAGGATCTCGCCTTGAACCAGCCGAATCGATTTCAGATGCGGCTGGATGACATCACTTTCACGGGACGAAAGCGCGGAAAGAATGAGATTTTTGTGGTCGCCCGATGCCTTCTCCGCCGGGCCTCGGCAGTTGGAAAGGGCTTCGAAAATCGCGCTCTTGTCCAGCGGCTTTTCCACGAAGATCCGATCCGCAAATCGCGGAGGAACGACGTCCCGGCTGTAGCCGGTTGCAAAGAAAAAGGGGATATTGCGCTTCGATAGCTCATCGGCGACAGGGAACACCATCGTTCCACTAAGATTGATGTCCAAGACCGCAACGTCAATTTGGGAACCGTCGTCAATATAATTCAGGGCTTGCTGGACGTTGGGTGCAGGCCCGATGATCTTCATTCCGGCTTCTGACAGCTTGGACGCGAGGTCGCTCGCAAGGACGTAGTCGTCCTCAACGACCAGGGCCACCCGCGCGGGCTTGTTGAAAGCCGTATTCATGCCGCTTGCCTCCTAACGTCATGTTCTGCTGCAGGCGAAAACGTTTGGGTTATCGACCTGTTCCAAATCGACCCCAAAGCGCCATTCCCAACATCGCGATCGACGGTGGCGCCACAGGACGCGAAGATCGTTCGGGTTGGAACTCCGGTTTCCAATAACCATTATCGCGAGGGATGGGTGTCGGGCCGCGCCGGCACCTCGTCGATCAACGCTGCGTTCGTCGCAGGGCCATGCGATCGGCAACCAGATGCGCAGCCGCGGCGAAGGCCGCATCTTGCCGACGGGCTCGATCGCCGGTCTCATGCCCGGCTCCGCCGTCTATAACGGCACCAAGGCCTTCATCAACAGTTTCTCTTTTGCCTTGCGCGAAGAACTGAAGGGATCCGGCGCGACCGTCAGCTGCCTCATGCCGGGCGCGACGGAGACCGAGTTCTTCAAGCCGGCCGATCTCATGGGTACTGCGATCGGCCAGGCGAAGAAGGATGACGCGGATGACGATGCGCGGATGCCAACGTCGCGCGGCAAGCATTCTGTCCCATCAGCATTCGGTTCGGGCACGAAATAAGAGCAAGTTTCTGGGGCGGCGCTGCGATCCGGTCCCGCGTCGCCATCCGTCCAGCAATTTAGTCGCGCTCGACGAATTTGTTGAATCGGCTGATCATCCCGTCCTTGGTCTTGTCCTGGTAGAGAAAAGCCAGCTTGTTCTGGTCGAAGATCTTGAAGAATTCATCCCAACCGATCCCGTCGAATTCCTCTTCTTTTTCTCCGAAATCGATGCGCAGCACGCCGCCTTTACCGCCGGCGCGGATAACCGCCGGCTTACCTTCCCTTTTCTCCGCCCATTTCTGGATCGCCTTGTGGTCCGTCGTCGTCTCGGAACTGCTCATTGCTGCCTCCATCTGTTGTTTTGTATTCGGCATATGATCGTCGGGTCGTCACAGCAGCGGTTGCCTTTGCTTCCAGTCGCGATATGGCGCGAGCAGTTCGCCGGGATAGCGCCGCTCGATCTCGCTTTCGGTCAAAACAATCCGGGGAAGGATCTCTTGCGCCGCATCGTCCCCGGCAGCTTCGCTGGCGCTTTCCAGCTCGCTCATGGTCATAAACACCTCGTCGTCGGTCATCACCTCAAGGCGGGAGGCAAGGTCGTCGACCGGTTCGTTGATGAGTGGGTTCGTGGACACTGACGCCTCATCGGAACGGAATTTCCTAGTTTGCATAGGCCTGTCGAACTTCGCTCTTCACACTAAGTTCCCCACATGGACCGAGCAGCGCATCGGAATGACGAGGCTCTCCCGTTGTTTCCATTCTTCTGCCCGGCCGAGAAGCTTGCCCCTAGCCACAACGCCGACAGTGGAGCTGATCCATGGATATGACGCAAATCCGAGACCGCATGGTGGAGCACCAGCTGACGCGTCGCGGCATTCGCGATCGAAGCGTCACCGAGGCGATGCGCACGGTGCCGCGCGAAAAATTCGTTGCTCCAGGTTTCGAGGAATTCGCCTATGAGGATGCGCCGCTGTCGATCGGCGAGGGCCAGACGATTTCGCAGCCCTTCATCGTGGCACTGATGCTCGAAAAGGCCAGTCTGGATGCCGGCGACAAGGTGCTCGAGGTCGGAACGGGCTCCGGCTACGCTTCAGCCCTCATGAGCCGAATAGCAAGGCAGGTCTATTCCATCGAGCGCCATGAAAGGCTGGCGCTTCTGGCCAGGGAACGGTTCGAACAGCTCGGATACCACAATATTGACGTTCGCGTCGGTGATGGCAGCAAGGGCTGGCCGGAAGCCGCCCCATTCGATGCCATTATCGTTTCTGCGGCAGCACCCGAGGTGCCGTCCGCCTTGAAGGAGCAGTTGGACCTCGGAGGGCGGCTTATCATCCCGGTCGGCCGCAGCGAAGAGCAGCGCTTGAGACGCATCATGCGCACCGGGGCCGCCCAGTTCGAGGAGGAAGATCTCGGCGGGGTGGTCTTCGTTCCCCTGATCGGCGAAGACGCCTGGACTGCTGCACATCCGAGGTACACGGCGACGGTCCCGGTATCGCCGGGAACTCTTGCGTCCGGCCCCGGTTCTCTGCGAAACGCACAGGGAGAGGGCATGGGAGAGATAAGCAAATCGCCGGCGCTACCCGAAGGCATGCTCGACCATACCGAGTTCCAGCAACGATTCTGGGCAGTTCAACGTATTTCGTGGATCGTGTTCACGCTTCTTCTGGTGATCTGCTTGCTGCTTTACTTGGAACAGGCGGCCCTCGGGACGATTTCAACAAGCAATATCACTCGGACAGGGAAGCCGCCGCCCACGAAGACGCCGCCGATCTCTTCAAGCGCTAATGCGACGAAGGGGACAATCCCAAGCTGAAGGCATGGGCCGCAAGCACACCTGGATGGGGAATGATCAAATGCCGTAGAAACGACGAGGCCGACGACGCACTGCCCCTCCCACCCTGGGGCATTGCTCGAGGAAATCATCCCGGCAACGGCAAAGACCAAGGTGGAAATCGCCCATCTGCTAGATCCTCAGAAGGACAGGTCGAGCGCCCTGCCCTCGAACAGACGGTCGCGGGAGCCTTCGAGATGCGCCTTCATCAGCCTTTGCGCATCGTCAGCCCGGCCATCGGCGATCGCTTTGTAGATGGCGTTATGCTCTTCATAGACCTGTTCCAGCCCTTGGCGAGGGCCAAGCAGGGAGAGGCCGTGGAGATGCATGCCGACGGCGATATGCGCCTTCAGCGCGTCGATCGAAGCGGTATAATAATGATTGTTGGCAGCCTCAGTTACCGCGCGATGGAAGATGAAATCGGCATCGGTGCGGTGCAACTGATGGCTGGTCGCCTCGCGCAGATCCGCAAGGGCGCCGGCGATTTTCTGGATCGCCGATTCATTGCGGCGCTTGGCGGCGAAGTAGGCGGCGGCCGGCTCGATGGTCAGGCGGAATTCGTAGCAGCGCTGAATATCGGCGATCGTCTTGACCGGCGAATAGGCAAGCTGAGTCGTCGGCGACCCATGGGCGCTGACGAAGGTGCCGGCGCCCTGCCGGGCATAGACCATGCCCTGATCGCGCAGGCGGGCCAGCGCATCGCGGACGATCGGCCTGGAAACACCGAGCATCGAGGCAAGCTCATGTTCGCCGGGAAGGCGTGAATCCGGTGGATAGTTTCCGCCGCGGATACGCTCGAGCAGCTGGTCGAAGACGCGATCGACCAGCTTGACGGCCTTGCCGCGTTCGGGCTTGCCCGGCGGGCCGGCTTCCGCGTTCAAAGATTCGCCATTCACTTCAGCCACGTCATTCTCCCCGGCGGTATCTTATGCCGCCTGATTCCAAAGAACCAGTTTTAACAAACTATCCGGATTGCCGAAGCCCCCCGACTTCACGGCGCACCGAAATTGCCGCCCGTCAGCGGCCGTGATATCAAACCAAGGGATCCCGGCCTCGATCTCGCCCTTTGGCGCCAAGACTCTCACCCCAAGTGCCTGGAAAACGGCAAGCGCCGTATCGCCGCCGCCGACCATCAGCATCTCAGGCCTGGTGTCGTCGATGGCCAATCTGACGCCTGCCGCAAAGCGGCGGGCGACGAGTGCTGCATCGGCCTCCATCTCGCCGGTGCAGCGCAGCAGCGCCGGCAGCGCCAGGCCCTCGCCGCATTCGATCTTGCCCATCGGCGCATCCGCCAGCACGCGCAAGGCGCCCGAAGCTTCGAGCCGGTTCACCTGGACTGAGGTGATCGGATCGCGCGAGCCAAAGGCAAACAGCGTGCGCGGGGTTGCCGTAAATTCCGTCATCGGCCGCCGCCCCGTTTCGCCGAGCCGGCGGGCAAATGCCGCACCGAGACCACGCGCACCGACGCCGAGCGTCGTCAGCCAGTCATGACCCTCGACGATCTGATCGAGATCGCTCTCATCCTCGGCATCGGCAACGACAACATCGTCCGGGTTGGCCTCGAACAGCATGGCGATCGGCAGCGGCGTGTTGACGCCGCGGCCGACGACACATCCGCGGTAAGTCACGCGCTCCTGATCGGGGATGGCGGGCGCCACGAGGATGGTCTTCAGGCCGAGCGCCTTTTTCAGCGCCAGGCTTTCCGCCGCGACATTGCCCTTCAGCCGGGAGTCGATCTTCTTCATAACAACGGAAGGTTTGATGTCACGAATGACCTCGGCGGCCGATCGGACCCTTTCGGCAGCTTCACGCTCGCTAAGAGCGCGAGAGGCGGTGTTGATGACCAGGACATCGCAGCCGGTGGCGATCGCAGCCTGTGCCGCCTCGACATCGATGGCGACCGCAACCGAAAGGCCGGCCGCGACGAAGGGCGTGCCGGTATCGAGCGCACCCGTCAGATCGTCGGCAATGATCGCAGCCTGCAGCGTCATGCGATTTGCTCGGTATTGACGGCGTGGCAGGCAACGAGATGGCCGGGCTTGGCCTCCTTCCAGGCGGGAATAACTTTGCTGCAGACATCCATCGCGATCGGGCAGCGCGTGTGGAAACGGCAGCCGGAAGGCGGGTTCAGCGGGCTCGGCACGTCGCCCTGCAGGATCTGGCGCTGGCGGGTGCGCTCATGCTCCGGATCGGTCTCCGGAACGGCCGACAGCAGCGCCCTGGTATAGGGATGCAGCGGATTGTCGAACAGTTCCTCGCGGCTGGCAAGCTCGGCGAGCCGCCCCAGATACATGACGCCGACGCGGGTGCTGATATGGCGCACCACCGCCAGATCGTGGGCAATGAACAGATAGGTCAGCCGGTATTTCTCCTGCAGATCGAGCAGCAGGTTGATGATCTGCGCCTGGATCGACACGTCGAGCGCCGAGATCGCCTCGTCGCAGACGATGAATTTCGGCTGGCAGGCAAGCGCGCGGGCAATGACGACACGCTGACGCTGGCCGCCGGAAAGCTCATGCGGGTAACGCTGGGCAAACCGCGTGGGCAGGCCGACATCGGTGAGCAGCGTCGCCACTTTCTCTTTCAGCTCGGCCTTGGTGCAGAGTTTGTGGAAGAGGATCGGCTCGCCGATCGCCTCGCCCACCGTCATACGCGGATTGAGCGTCGAATAGGGATCCTGGAAGACGATCTGCAGGTCGCGGCGGAAGGGCCGCATCTGCTTTTCATCGAGCGTCGCGAGGTCCTGGCCCTTGTAAACGACCTTGCCGCTGGTCGCCTTGTAGAGGTTGAGGATGGTGAATCCGGTCGTCGACTTGCCGCAGCCGGATTCGCCGACGAGGCTCAGCGTCTCGCCTTCCATGATATCGAGATTGACGTTGTCGAGCGCATAGACCGTCGCCGAGCGTTCGCCGAAGGCGCCGAGCTTGACGTGGAAATGCTTGACCAGGTTTTCGACCTTGAGCAGTGGTTGAGCATCCATTACGCGGCCTCCTGCATTCTCTGGACGACGAAACAGGCGGCGCGATGATTGCTGCTGCCGCTTAAGCGTTCAAGCTGCGGCACCTTTTCGTGGCAGATCGTCTCGGCGAGCGGACAGCGCGGCGCAAACGGGCAGCCCTTCGGCCGGCGGCCGGGCTCCGGCGGCGTGCCGCCGATCGAACTCAGCCGGCTTGCCGGCGGGTCGGACAGTTTCGGGATCGAGGAGAGCAGGCCGCGGGTATAGGGATGGCTCGGGCGGGCATAGAGCTCGTCGACCGGCGCATCCTCGACGACCGTGCCTGCATAGAGCACGGCGACGCGGTCGACCAAGCCGGCGATCAGCGCCAGATCATGGGTGATCCAGACGACCGACATGCCGAGCTTGGCGCGCAGGTCCTTCACCAGATCGACGATCTGAGCCTGGATGGTGACGTCGAGCGCCGTCGTCGGCTCATCGGCGATCAGAAGCTTGGGATTGCAGGCAAGGCCGATCGCGATCATCACGCGCTGGCGCATGCCACCGGAAAGCTCGTGCGGAAAGGCCTGCAGGCGCTCTTCCGGGCCGGGAATGCCGACGAGGCGCAGAAGCTCGACGGCGCGGGCGCGGGCCGCAGCCTTTTTCATCCCGCGGTGATACATCAGCGGCTCGCAAATCTGGTCGCCGACGCGCATGACGGGATTAAGCGACGTCATCGGATCCTGGAAGACAAAGCCGATATCGCCGCCGCGCACCTTGCGCAGCTCGCGATTCGACATCGTCTGCAGATCGCGGCCGTCGAAGGTGGCCGTTCCCTTGGTGACCTTGATCTTGTTCGGCAGGAGCCGCATCAGGCTCAGCATGGTGAGGCTCTTGCCGCAACCGGATTCGCCGACAACGCCGAGCGTCTCGCCCTTGTCGACATGGAGATCGATGCCGTCGACGACGACGGCCGGGCCATTGCGGCCGTCGATCTCGACGGTGAGGTTCCTGACATCGAGCAGGCGTTCGGTGTTTTTGGTGTCGATCATTTGCTGCCCCGCGGATTGAGCGCGTCGTTGAGACCGTCGCCGAGGAAGCTGAAAGCAACCGAGGCAAGGCCGAGCACGGCCGCCGGAGCGGCAAGGAGATGCGGATAATGCTGCCAGACGCGAAGGCCGTCCGAGATCATGTTGCCCCAGCTCGGCGTCGGCGGATTGACGCCGACACCGAGGAAGCTGAAGGCGCTTTCCAGCACCATCGCCGTGCCGAGGCCGGCGCTGACCGAGACGATCAGCGGTCCAAGCGCATTCGGCACGACGTAACGCTTGATGATGACCCAGTTCGAAAGGCCGAGTGCCTGGGCTGCGGTGATATAGGGTCGGCTGCGAATCGACAGAACCTGGGCGCGCACCAGACGGGCATAGGGCGGCCAGGAGATCAACGCCATCGAGCCGAAGACGAGGATGAAATCCACCCATATCGTCTGGCGATAGAAGGGATTGAAGGTCTCGAGGTAACGCGCCTCCATCCATCGGGTGATCGGCGATTTCAGCGATGCGTTGATGACGACGACGAGCAGCAGGTTGGGAACCGACATTGTCACGTCGGTCAGCCACATGATGGCGCGGTCGAAGGGATTGCCGAAGAAACCGGCCACCGCGCCGAGCGTGAGGCCGATCAGCACCGCAAAGAAGGTGACGATGACGGCAACGAGGAAAGCGGTCCGCGTGCCGAAGACCACCCGGCTGAAGACATCGCGGCCGAGATCGTCGGTTCCAAAAAGATGGCTCATCGACGGCAGCGCGTTACGTGCGTTGAGATCCTGGCTCAGATAGTCATAGGGCGTCAGGTAAGGCCCGAAGATCGCTGTGAAGGCGAGGATCAGGACGATAACCAGGCCGAAGACGGCGAGCTTGTTGCGCTTCAGCCGATACCAGGCGTCGCGCCACAGGCTGACCGGCTGTTCCTCGACGGTTTCGGTGGTGGATAGAGGGATTGCGGACATGGTCAGCGGCTCCTTCTTGCATCATTGGCGCGCGGGTCAAGCAGCGGATAGAGCACATCCACCAAGAGGTTCGACACCATCACCAGGAACGATCCGATCAGCGTGATCGCCAGGATCACCGGATAGTCGGAATTGATCAGCGCCTGCACCGTCAGGCGTCCGAGCCCCGGCAGGCCGAAGACCAGTTCGACGAAGATCGCGCCGTTGACGATGGTGATCATGATCAGGCCGAGCTGCGTCACCACAGGCGTCAGTACCGGCCGCAGGATATGGCGCAGCGCCACGATGATCTCGGGCACGCCCTTGGCCCGCGCGGTCCGGACGAAATCCTCCGACAGCACCTCGATGACGGCAGCCCGGGTCTGGCGCACGATGAGCGCGATCGGCTGGAAGGAAAGCACGAGCAGCGGCAGTAGGATACGGACATCGAAAATGCCGCCCCAGCCATAGGGCACGCTCGCGCCCGGCAGCAGCACGATGAGGCCGACCATCAGCAGCGGCCCGGCGACATAGGCCGGGATCGCCCAGAGGAAGAGCGCGGAGCCAAGAATGGTATAGTCGAGGCGCGAATTCTGGTTCAGCGCCGCGATCATGCCGAGCGGGATCGCAACGACGGTCGTCAGGATGACGGAACAGAGGGCGAGCTGGAAGGAGACGGGAGCGGCGGCTGAGACCATTGCCCAGACGGCGCGGCCCGACGTCAGCGAGTTGCCGAATTGGCCGTGCAGCAGGTTCCAGATGTAAAGGCCGAACTGCTCGATGAAGGGTCTGTTAAGGCCAGCACTTTCGCGGATGGCTTCGATGCGCTGCGGATTATAAGCGACGTCGCCCGGTGCGCGCAGGAAGATCAGCTTGATCGGATCGCCGGCGCCGTAGAAGGCCAGCGCGTAGACGGCCAGCATCACCACCAGAACGGAGGGAATCCAGATGGCAAACCGGGTTAGCACGTAGCGCAGCATGGCCACCTCCCGTCAGTTGTTCGATGCGTTCTTGTCCTTCGCAGAAGCCCGACAGATCGCATCTCTTCTTGAAATTTGCGCGAAGACCTTGCGGCCTTCGCGCGTTTATCGCCAGGAACGATTGTTCCGGATCAACCGATGGAAATGTTCCAGGGTTCGACGATCTGCCAGTCGAGGTTCTTGTCCAGGCCCTTGACCTCCGTGGTGGCCCAGCGCGACATCGCCTGAGAATACCACGGAATGAAGGCCCAATCGTCGCGGAACGCCTTCTGGGCTTCCTGGGCAAGAGCGATGCGCTGCGGATCGTCCGCAGCCTTGGTCGTCGCCTCAGTAAGGGCGCTGTCGACCTTGTCGTTCTTGTATCCGCCGAGCTTGTTCTGCGCATTCGACGAGGTCGAGGCGATGCAGCCTGCCAAATAGGAAACGGCATCGGGAACGCGGGTGCCGACATCGTCGCGGAAGATTTGGACCGAGTTCTGGTCCGGGCCGGCATAAGCATCCTGCTGCGGCTTCATGTCGACGGCGGTGATGCCGAGGTTCTGGCGCCATTGCTCGGCGATGAACTGGGCGGCGGCCTGAATGGCCGGCGCCGAGATGCCGACGAACATGATCTTCGGCAGGCGCTCAGGTCCGCCATAGCTCGATTCGGCGAGCAGCTTCTTTGCGGCTGCCGGATCAAAGGGAAAGGGCTCGAAGCCGGAATCTTCGGCGCCCGGAACCGAGTTGAGGATCTGGTCGGCCTTCTTGTGCGGCCCGTCCGGATAGGACGCCTTGAACAGGCCGTCGCGATCGATCGCCATGATCAGCGCCTGGCGGACCTTCGGATCGTCCATCGGCGCGCGGGAGATATTGAACCAGAAGTGCTGGCTGGTCGGGATCAGCGGGCCGGCGGAGAATTCGGGGCCGAGATCCTGGATGATCGTTGAAGTGACGAGTTCCGTATGTGCGTTGAACTCGCCGGATTTGATCAGCGATGTCGCCGTCACATTGTCCTCGATCGAGGTGACCTCGATGCGCGCGAGCTTCGGCTTCGGGCCGAAGAAGTTCTCGTTCGGCTCGAAGGTGAGCTTGCCGGCGTCGATATCGATGCTCGTCAGCTTGAAGGGGCCGGAGAAGGCCGGCTTGCTGTCAGGCTTGTACCAGTCGATGATCTCCTCGCCGTCGCTGCCGCGCGACTGCGAGGCCTTGGTGATCGGCGCGATGTGGTTTGCCAGGCGCATGAAGAAGATCGGATCGGCTGCCGTCAGCGTCACGACGACCGTCCCCTCGTCGGGTGTCGCGACACCCGTCAGCTCTTTGCCGGAGCCGGCAGCGATCTCGGCGTAACCCTTGACCTTGCTCAGCACCTGGTCGGCGCGCTGGCTCTTGGTGTTCGGCATCGAGGCGACTTCCCACGATCCCTTGACGTCGGCCGAGGTGATCTTGCTGCCGTCGGAGAAAACGGCCTTGGGGTCGATCTTGAAAGTCCAGACGGCGTTGTCGGCCGATTCCCAACTGGTGAAGACGTAAGGCTTGATTTTGCCTTGGCTGTCGAAATACATCGGCGAGGCCCACCAGATCGAATTCCAGCGGAACGTCCTGCCGCCGCCGCGCAGCGGCGACCAATCCTGATCGAAGGCCGGATGTGCGACCTTGAGGACCTGGCCCTCGTCGGCCGTTACGATGCGGGCATTCATCCCGAACACGGTGAGGCCGACGCCGGCCGCAAGACCGAGCTTCAGCGCGTTGCGACGCGATATATTGGTTTTATCCGATTGATCTAAAGACATGGCATTCCTCCCAGGTGAATTCGGCAGCGCTCTCCCTGCCCCTTGCCAGGCGCAGCACAATCCGTCCCGTATCGTTCTCTCGTTATTGTAAATATGTCAACAAAAAATCGCATTTTCCATTCCAACAAAATTTCCAATGACAAATACCTATGCAATAACAATTAGTTAAATTTTACGTCTCGAAGGAATGCATTTTGTCTGCTTGACAAAAGGGCCGCAATGGAAAAGTTTTCCGCAATCCATCGCGACAGACGAATGACAATGGAATGTGCAGCCGGCCGGTTCGAACACGCACCGGCAGGACGGGACGCACCGAGGAGGGCGAAATGAGCCATCACAGGATTACAGGCGTTTTCAGCGCCGCCGCAACGCCGCTGACTGCGGACAATACGCCGGACCTCGCGCTTTTCACCGACCATTGCCGGCAGCTGCTGGCCGAGGGATGTCATGGCGTGGCCCTGCTCGGCACGACAGGCGAGGCCAATTCCTTCTCCGCAGCCGAGCGCCGCGCCATTCTGGAAGCGGCGCTAAAGGCCGGCATTCCGGCCGACAGGCTTTTGCCGGGCACCGGCGTCGTCGCCATTCCGGAGACCGTCGAACTGACCCGGCACGCGCTTTCGCTCGGCGTCACCAAGGTGGTGATGCTGCCGCCCTTCTATTACAAGGGCGTCTCCGACGACGGCCTCTTCGCCGCCTATTCGCAGGTGCTGGAAAAGGTCGCCGATACGCGTCTGCGGGTGATCCTCTATCACATTCCGCAGGTTTCTGGCGTTCCGCTCTCCATTCCGCTGATCGGCCGGCTGATTGCGGCCTTCCCGGAAACGATTGTCGGCATCAAGGAATCTGCCGGTGATTTCAACAACATGCAGGCGATAATTGCCGCCCATCCCGGCTTTTCGGTGCTGGCCGGCGCCGATCCGCTGCTGCTGCCGCTGCTGAAGGCTGGCGGTGCGGGCTGCATCACCGCAACCTCCAATCTCGTGGCGGATTCGCTGCGCACCGTCTACGACCATGTTCATGACGCCGCACGCGCCGCCGATGTCGAGGCAGCGCAGGCGCGCATCAACGCCTATCGCACGCTTTCCAATTCCTACGTTCAGATCCCGACCATCAAGGCAATGGTGGGGTTAAAGACCGGCAATCCCGCTTGGAAGCGCACACGCGCGCCGTTGATGCCGCTGAGCGGGGCGGATTATGCCGCGCTCGCCGAAAGCTACGCCAAGCTGCCTTGAGGAGATCCGCTATGAGTTTTACCGGCCTGCCTTCGGAAGCCGTGCCCGCCCTGATGACTGGGCTTATCACCCCGCACCCCTCCATTCAGGGCCGGGCTGATGCCTATCTGCCCTCCCCTTGCATCCAGAACCATGCGGCCAATCTCGCCTTTCTGCCGGACGGCACGCTGACCTGCGTCTGGTTCGGCGGCACGATGGAGGGCATGGGTGATATTTCGATTTACATGTCGCGGCTGGCACCGGGCTCCCAGCGCTGGTCCAAGCCGGAGAAGATGAGCGACGACCCAGAGAAATCCGAGCAAAATCCGTTGATTTTCAACGCTCCGGACGGGAAAACATGGCTGCTCTACACCTCACAGACCTCCGGCAATCAGGATGGCTCTGTTGTCAAATGCCGGATATCGGGGGATGGCGGTAAAAGCTTC
The DNA here is from genome assembly GCF_019685125.1 of Rhizobium sp. NZLR10. Classification (NCBI taxonomy): domain Bacteria; kingdom Pseudomonadati; phylum Pseudomonadota; class Alphaproteobacteria; order Hyphomicrobiales; family Rhizobiaceae; genus Rhizobium; species Rhizobium sp. NZLR10. The sequence goes on from NZ_JABDWE010000014.1 coordinate 60,736, forward strand.
GGCCCGGTTCGCATCCTCTGCGACAGTCCCGGCACCTTCGTTCGCCAGCAGATCGTCGTCAACGACCGGGGCGACTGGCTGCTTCCGGTTTTCCGCTGCGTCGGCCTCAACGGCCAGCGCTGGAGTGGCGACGCCGATACGGCGGCGGTGCTGATCTCACGAGACGGCGGCGCCAGCTGGCAGATGCGCGATATTCCAGACAGTATCAGCGCCGTGCACATGAACATCCTGCCGCTCGGCGGCGACGAGATGGTCGCCTTCTACCGCAACCGCTTCGCCGAGAGCGTTCTTTCCAGCAGATCGACCGACGGCGGCGAAACCTGGAGCGTGCCCGAGCCCACCGAACTGCCGAACAACAACTCCTCGATCCAGGCTACCATGCTGAATGATGGAGCGATCGCAATGGTTTACAACCATTCGAATGCCGGCATGTCGGACGCGCGGCGTCAGTCCCTCTATGACGAAATCGAAGGCGACGAGCCCAAAGAGGCCACTATGGTCGCCGCCGATATCGGCCGCAAGGCGGTCTGGGGTGTTCCGCGTGCGCCGCTCAGCTTCGCGATATCGAGGGATGGCGGCAGAAGTTTTCCGCATCGCATCGATCTCGATACCGGCGACGGCTTCTGCCTCAGCAACAATTCGAAGGACTCGCTGAACCGCGAATTCTCCTACCCCTCGATCATCCAGGGCAGCGACGGCACGCTCCATGTGGCCTACACCTACTACCGGCGCGCCATCAAATATGTGCGGCTTGCCCCGCAATCCCTGCCGTAAGCGAGCCGGCGGCCGAAAATTGTAAATCTGTGTCCGGTCGAGCGCGAAAGCATGCAGCCTGGAACTGGCGTTGATCGGCATCGCGAGAGAATGTGACAACATCTCCGCGCTGTTCGGCACCGACGCAAATGGCGGCCCATCCTTCATGTTCGAATGCCAGTTCATCGAACAATTTACCGTAACAATCTGATATTCAATAAGATATTGACGCGCCGACGTCAGTTTGAACCGCATTTGACGCCATGTTCGGCGATAAAAATTTACTCACCTGGGAATGCTGGCTTGACATTAATCTTACAACTTTACATTAAAGACAGACGACATCGCCGCAAGGTCTTTGCAGGGAGGACTGGTTCATGGCCAGCTTGGATTCGCCAATCACGATCGTTCGGCCGCACCTGATCGAATTCGGCATCGGCACGGCGGGAAAGCTCGGCAAATGGGCTGCCGAAAAGGGCTATCGGCGCATGCTTGTCATCTCCGATGCCTTCAATGCCTCGCGCATCGACGTGCTGGAGCTGAAGGGCGAAGTGACGGTCTTTGCTGAAGTGACGCCCGAGCCGGACACGGCCAATCTCGAAAAAGTCCTGGCCGCGGCCAACGGCGCCAACGCCGAACTGATCGTCGGCTTCGGTGGCGGCAGCGCCATGGACCTGGCAAAACTTGCCGCCGTTCTTGCCGGCTCCGCGCAGACGCTGCATGACGTCGTCGGCCCCAACAAGGTGCATGGGCCGCGTAAGGCAGCACTCGCCCAGGTACCGACCACCTCGGGCACCGGCAGCGAGGCCGGCATCCGCGCGCTGGTCACCGATCCGGCCACTATGGCGAAGCTTGCCGTCGAAAGCCTGCATATGCTGGCCGACATCGCCGTCATCGATCCGGCCCTGACCTTCAGCGTGCCGGCCCGCACGACAGCCGCTACCGGCATCGACGCGATGGCCCATTGCGTCGAGGCTTTCACCAATCGCAAGGCCCATCCGATGGTCGATATCTATGCGATCGAGGGAACGCGGCTGGTCGGCAAATATCTCGCCCGTGCCGTCAAGGATGGTAACGACGGCGAGGCGCGCGCCGGCCTGTCGCTCGCCTCGCTGTACGGCGGTTTCTGCCTTGGCCCGGTCAACACTGCCGGCGGCCATGCGCTTGCCTATCCCCTCGGCACGCGCTGGCATGTTGCCCATGGCGCGGCGAACGCGCTGATCTTTCCGCATGTGCTTGCCTTCAACACGCTGGCCGCCCCGGAAAAGACCAAGACGGTGATGGCGGCTCTCGGACGTCAAACCTCGGAAACCATCGCATCCGTCTTCGATGCGGCTTACGCTTTCTGCGCCGAACTCGGTATCGAGATGAAGCTCTCCGGCCTCGGCGTGCCGGAAAGCGATCTCGACGCCATGGCCGACGATGCCTTTGCCATTCGCCGTCTGCTCGACAATAATCCGCGCGATCTCACACGTGCCGACATCCGCTCGATTTACGCAGCCGCGTTGTAGAAGGGACTTTTATGATGGACAGGAATGCGAAAGTCGCCGTGACGCTCGGCGATCCGGCCGGTGTCGGCCCTGAGGTGATCGTCAAGGCCTTGGCGGCCCTTCCGAGCGAAGAGCGCCGCGATTTCGTCATCGTCGGCAATGTCGAAGCGCTGGAGCGCGCCGACCGCGTCACCGGCACCGGTCTGCGGTTCGGGCCCGCCGATCGCCCCGGTGACGACAGGATCGCCGTAGATGAGGTTGCGCTCGGCGCGGCCCTGCCCGAGATCGGCAAGGTCAGCCCGGTCGCCGGCGATGCCTCGGTGCGCTATATCACCCGCGCGGTCGATCTTGCGATGTCTGGTGAAGCCGATGTCATCGTCACCGCGCCGATCAACAAGGAAGCGATGAACCTTGCCGGCCATCACCATGACGGCCATACCGGGCTTCTCGCCCACCTCACGGGCTCGAAGAGTTCCTTCATGCTGCTTGCCTCCGAGCGGCTGAACACCATCCACGTCTCCACCCACATCTCGCTGAAAGGCGCGATCGAACGCGCCAAGACCGAGCGGGTGCTCGCCACTATCGAAGCAGGCCATAAGCATTTCCTGAGGCTTGGCAAGAAGGCGCGCATCGCCGTTGCCGGCCTCAATCCGCATTGCGGCGAAAATGGCCTGTTCGGCACTGAGGACACGGAATTCCTGGCGCCCGCCGTCGAGCAGGCGCAGGCGAAGGGCATCGACGTCGTCGGCCCGATCTCCGCCGACACGGTGTTCGCCCGCGCCTATAACGGCGCCTTCGATCTGGTCATCGCCCAATATCACGACCAGGGCCACATCCCGATCAAGCTCGTCGCCTTCGAGACGGCGGTCAACGTCTCGCTCGGCCTGCCGATCGACCGCGTCTCGGTCGACCACGGCACCGCCTTCGACATTGCCGGCACCGGCAAGGCCAACCACGTCAACATGCTCTCGGCCATCGCCTATGCCCGGCTGATGGCGCGCTCGCCGCGGCGGGATGTTATTGAGCTCGGCGGGTCCGTACAGCCATAGTTTTGTCTAGGAAACGAGCGGTTACATAAGCAAAACATACGACTGCGCTGAGAAGCACGAAGAAGGCGAGAGGGCCATTCACCCCGATCGACCCGGCAACTGGCTTGAAAACACCGATCACACCTCGGTGCAAGATGTAGACGGGGTAGGAGATATACCCGATCCACGTCGCCAACGCCTCTAATTTTGCAGGCATCTCCAAAAAGAGGCCAAGCATCACGATGAGCGGCGCCAAAGCCATCGCGAACATCAAATCGTAATAAGGCCGCAGCACGGACGGAACCGGCGCTGCGATGCAGATCATCAGAAGCAGGCATGGCACTAAGGCGGTCCAACCCTTCCTCCAGGCGGGCATACCACCGAATAGACGGCTGATCACGACCCCTGCAGTAAATGAAAACATTACTCGTGGGAGTCCACCTATCGCGGAAGGCCACTCCCAGCCGATATTCAACATACCGTACTTAAGACCGACACAAACCAATAATGCAGCCGAGACCAAGGCAACGAGACAAAGGGCGCGGATAGAGAGCCGAAAAAGCCAACATGCAAAGAGTATGTTCACCAACAGTTCCCAGAACATCGACCATGCCGGGCCATTGATTGGAAACATCCCCTGCATTGGGTTGGCTTGAAGGAAATATGTCGGGCTGGGCAGAAAAGCCCCGTTAGCAACTGTCGACACCAGCAGGTCAACGACACTTTGGCCTCTCAGCCCCCAGCTTGTCAGCAGAATGATCTGTACGAGACCGACTAAAATTCCGATCAGATAGAGCGGATAAAGACGTTTGATTCGTGCCGTCATAAACGCCTGGAATGGCAGACCGCGCGAAAGCCTTTTTCCGTAAATGTCCGCGATAATAAATCCGCTGAGAACGAAGAAAAAGTCGACTGCCAGATAAGCGGAGGGGGCATATCTCTCTTGGAAATGTGTAGCCACAACGCAAATTGCGGCAAACCCGCGCATTGCATCGAGAGAATAGTAACGGCTGCGGTCGGTAATCGAGACTCCTCCGTTGTCAATCACCGGTGGCGCATAACCGCGGTCGAGACTGGTCATCTTATCGATATCCTATGACACTTTATCTGAGGGGCGTGCACAGCGGTCGGCTCCTCCGCAGTACGGTCGCTGCGGAGGAGCCGAGATATCACGATTGATGGGCGATAGGGTCGACAATTGCGTCCCTATTGGTCTTGCGCTGCCGTACCTGCTTTATACTGCCGATCAAGACATTCAAACGAGCCCTGCAAAGGGCAAATATCAGGCAGCAGTACGCAATCCCGCCTGCAACGATTTCCACGGCCAACCGTGGATAAGGCGACCAATGAATCAGCGATTCGTGCAGGAGCAAAACGACGGCAACCATTCCCGCACAAGCCAGGCTTGGCCGAAGGAATTGCATCAGATAGGCCCCGACGCTCAGCTCTATATGCCGCGAAACCTTCCAACTGGTGATCGGCCAAAACAACAGAACTTCGACCATAATGGCGAAAACAATTGTTGTGACGCCATAGGGATAAAGAATTGCGATGGTCAGGAGCGTGAGGAGATTTCGCGCCAGCTGGTAGTAAAACCACCAATCCATCTCCCCTTGGCTCTTTATCAAGGATGCCTGCACGTAGCCGATCCCAGCCATCAACCCGATGACGCAGTAGAACCGGACTGGCCAAACGGCCTCGATCCAATGTGCGCCGAAAATAGTGGTGATCGCATCACCGGCAACTGCGGCAAGGCCAATGAACACCGGGTACGACACCAGAGAGCAGCCGAAGGTTGCCATCAGGAATGCTTCTCGAACTTTCTTCGGATCGCTTCGCAATGAGGAAAGCAACACGTGCGTGACGGATGTTAAGCCCCCGGCGATAACGTTGTTGATCATATCAAACAAACGCTTCGAAAAGTTATAGATACCGAGTGCCGATGGGCTCAAGAGCACGCCGATGATCAAGTTGTCCAAGCTCATGGTCTGTAAGAACCGAGTGCCAGAAGCAAAAAAGCCATAGTGAAGAAGGTCGTTCAGGCTTGCTCTCTTCAAGTGCAGTCCAGGCGACCACCCCGCACCCCAGAAGGCAGCGCCGCATGATGCCGCCGTGGCCGCGATCTGTGCAATCGCCAGCGCCCACAAGCCGAAGCCCGCGAGAACCAATATAAGGCAAATGCAAGCAGACGTGATCGTGGCGATGACGGTACGGACGGCCACCAGATGGAATGACATCTTTCTATTGACAATCGCATTCGGAACGATGGCCGTGAAATCGAAGAAGACCTTCAGCCCTATGATGTAAATAAGGTACGTGACTTCCTTATGCCCCACGTATGCCGCGATTGGCGACGCGGCTAAACACAAAACTCCGTAGACCAAAAATGAAAAGACGAGGGAAAGTAGGAATATGGTATCGAGATGGCTACGCCTTATTTCGGCTCTCTGTATGATTGCTTCACCAAACGCAGTCGGTCCAAAACTGCCTGCAAACGACACGATACTGAATGCCAAGGCGACAAGACCGAAATCCTGCGGTTGGAGAACGCGAGACGTCACCACGAAAACCGCGAAGGTGAGGACTGTCGGAATAAGCGTACTCATCGCCGACCAGAAGGCACCCGTTACGGCTGCGGCGGATCGGTTCTTACTGACATGGCTGAATAGAATATCATCGTCTCGTGCAAGCGACAAAACTGAGCTCCTACGGGCAATCAAACTATAGAGGGTTGAGGGACGAGATCCGGGGCGGGAAGACCGGGACGCAGATCTATCGGTCGACTTGACTTGTACCAAGCACCGTTCATCTCATACGGAAGGCGGGACATTGCCGCCAAAAGCTCACTGGCATTTGCCGCCTTTTCCACCAGGAGAGTGTCGCCAGTCCAGCTACTGATGAAGTCGTGCAGTTTGCTTCCGTTTCTCGCAACCGCGACATGCGGCTTATTGATCAAAAGACAGAGAGCATGACCATGTAAACGGTTGGTGATTATCCGTTGCGCGCCGGACAGCATCTTCACGCCATAATCGACATACCGAGCAGCGACATCCTCATGATGTTGGGCCACCATCTCGGAACGGCTGAAGCCACGCCGCATTGCGGCCTTGACGACACTCGACTTGCGCAAGCGCGACAAACTATCCGGACCGCTGATCCAATTGGTAAGGGGTCCGTCAACGATCGCTCGGGCTTCAGCTAGATCAACGTCGTCCTCTCCAAAAGGCTGCATGACGTATAATACCCTGAGAGGATCAGCTTCGAATGGTTTAAGCAGCCCGATACCGAATGCCGTGTCCGGCCCAGCTTCGACATCGCAATCGAAGTTCGCCTTTGCCAGATCGAAACTTTGCTCATCGCGCGTCATAAAGAAAAAATTGCGATGCCTCCCAATCGTACGCTTCGCGTACTCCATCAGTGCCTCGTTAGCGAAATCGATTGTCTGAGGCATCTGAATGATGGTTCGATCCGGATATTTGCACGCCAGGCGATAGCGAATATCATCTCTGCCGGTCCGAGCATCTCCGAAGTCGGCCCACCCGCAAATGAATATTGGCGCGTCGCCGGGAGTGTCTTTTATTTCATTAATACTTTGAAGTGATCCGCCGGTAAGCACCGGCAGGCGCCCTGTCACATCCTGCAATACTTTTGCCAATCCCAACCAACTTGCGTGGTGGCCGGGATCTTTATTGGATGGAAAATCCATTATAATGTAAGGTTGTCCTCTACTAACAAATTTCCTTACCGATTTAATCAACTTTTCTTGCAGTCGCCGTATTGCAACTTCGCCGAGATGATACATATATTCTACTTGCATTTTCAAAATTCGACCAGCAATTACATGCCCAAGTTTAGAAGTCAATTGGACTATCGTGCGTCATAGCTACGCACCAAACTTGCCTTACTTTTAACGTAAATAATGATGACGAGGTTCGGACCTTGCGCGCTCCGGAAGCATGACAAGGTCGTTGTGCTTGGCAGCGAAGGCAGCAGGTCGCCGCTTTTGCTCACGCCTATAACGGCGCCTTCGATTGGCGCGTTCGACGGCGGCAGACGGCGTCACCCCGACATTGGAAAGGGTAACGGCGCGGAAGGACGCGATTGCGACCGACCGCCCCATCACATCCCGAACAGACGGCGATCCCAGAAGACGGGTTGGTGGAGGCTGACCGTGAGCGATGAGAATTCCGGGTGGGTCGGATTGATCAGCACGTTGCGGTCGACGCGGGCGACGACGCTCGGCACCAGCAGGATGGCGCTGCGCTTTTCCTGGCACCAGTTTTCGCCGAACGCCTTGCTGACAACAGCCGGCATGCTGTCCCAGCCCGGCAGCGCCGGTTCGGAGAAGACCTCGTAGCTGAGCCCGCGCGGCATGGTGATCGTGACATAGTGCTGGTTGGGCGGCAGCCTGCCGCTGCCATGGACGAGCTTTTCGAGCAGCGCGGTCGAATAGTGCTCGCTCGTATAGATGATCGGGCTGCCCGACGCGTTCCACCGCCCCGGCGCGATGGTCGAGCCTGTGGCATCGAAGATCGGGTAGGTTCCATTGGGATCGCCGATGCGGACGGATGTCAGCGTGCGGTCAAGAAGCTGTGCGCTCACGCAGCGCTGCCGTATTTCAGGCTTCCAAGGATATCGAGCACGAGTTCGCCGCCGATCTCGCTCTGGATGACGACGTCGATCGGCCGCCTGTCCTCCAACATCGCATGCGGGCGAAACAGGAAATCACGCGCCTCGGCCTCGGTCTGCCAGACATCGAGCGCCAGCCCCCAGACCCGCGCGAGGCGGGCGAGCCTTATGCCCTCGTCGGAGGAGAGCCGATGCTTGGACTTGCGCCGCTCATAGGTGGCTTTGGGAACGAGCCGGTATTTGAACTGGAGATCATCAGGCGCCAGAAGCAGCGCCATGCGGTCAAGCGCCTTGACCGGCAGTCCCGCCTCAATGCTGGAAAGCAAGCCGAAGGCCGAGCGCGACGCCGGCTCCCTGGAGGGTAGCCCGAGAACATCGGCAACGGCAGCAAATCCCATCATGATCGTGGATCCTTTTCACATGAGGTTATATTTAGTCTCATGTGAGACGATGTTCAATAGCGCCATTCCGCTTATCTTCGAGAACAGCGGATTGCCGCATTCCGTCGACGGACCGGTCGCGGGAAACCGCAGCCAGGGATGCGCTCTCGCTCCCTCCACTCTTTTCCCCGAAGATCGTTCTTTTGGAAATTCGTTCCTCCTCATTCGCATTAATCTAGTTAATCTATAGACATAATTAATTGGAGAGAGTGGTAATGAGCATCGAAAAGTCCGGAAGCCGCTTCGGAAGACGAGACCTGTTGAAACTGTCCGCAGCGGCCGGGGTCGCCGTCGCCGGCGCTTCGCTGGTCGGGCAGAAGACGGTTTTGGCAGCCGACGAAGAACCGTCGCTGAAAGGCAAGCGCATCGCCATCAGCGCGACCGGCACCGATCATTTCTTCGACCTGCAGGCCTATAATGCCCAGATCGAAGAGGTAAAACGCCTCGGCGGCGAGCCGATCGCCGTCGATGCCGGGCGCAACGACGGCAAACTGGTGTCGCAATTGCAGACGCTGATTGCCCAGAAGCCGGATGCGATCGTTCAAATCCTCGGCACGCTCAGCGTCATCGACCCGTGGCTGAAGAAGGCGCGCGACGCCGGGATTCCTGTTCTGACCGTCGACGTCGGCTCGACCAATTCGATCAACAACACTACCTCCGACAACTGGGGCATCGGCAAGGACCTGGCGCTGCAGCTCGTCTCCGATATCGGCGGCGAAGGCAATATCGTCGTTTTCAACGGCTTCTACGGCGTAACCCCCTGCGCGATCCGCTACGACCAGCTGGTCAATGTCGTCAAATATTTCCCGAAGGTCAAAATCCTCCAGCCGGAACTGCGCGACGTCATCCCGAATACCGTGCAGGACGCCTTCACGCAGATCACGGCGATCCTCAACAAATATCCGGAAAAGGGTTCGATCAAGGCGATCTGGTCGGCCTGGGACATTCCGCAGCTTGGCGCGACCCAGGCCCTAGCGGCCGCCGGGCGGACCGAGATCCGCACCTACGGCGTCGATGGCAGCCCGGAAGTGCTCCAGCTCATCGCCGATCCGAATTCGCCGGCCGGCGCCGATGTCGCCCAGCAGCCGGCGGAAATTGGCCGCACCGCCATCCACAACGTCGCCAAGCTGCTCGCCGGCCAGACCCTGCCGCGCGAGACCTATGTTCCGGCACTACTCGCCAACAAGACCAATGTCGGCGAAATCACCAAGAAGCTCGGCATCGGCTGACACTGAACACGAGCGGTCCGGTCATCGCCGGATCGCTCGCAATCTTCCCGCCCGGAGAGATCGACATGACGGCCATTTCGTTGAAACAGCCGGTGACGGCACGCGACGACATCATCCGCTTTGAAGGCATCGTCAAGCATTTCGGCGGTGCGCAGGCGCTTGCCGGTGCGTCGCTGATCGTCAGGCGCGGCACCATCCACGGTCTCGTCGGCCAGAACGGCGCCGGCAAGTCGACGCTGATTAAGCTGCTGGCCGGTCTTCACCAGCCCGATGGCGGCCGGATCGAGATCGAAGGGCAAACATTCGACAGGCTGACACCGCATCTTGCCGAAGAGCTCGGCATCCACTTCATTCACCAGGATCGACTGCTGGTGCCGACCTTCACCGTCGGCGAAGCACTGTTCCTCGGCCGGGAACCACGCATCGCGGGCACACCGTTCCTCGACCGGCGACTGATGCAGCGCCGTGCGTCTGACATTCTCAATGACTATTTCGGTATCCGGTTGCCGAACGCAGCCTTGATCGGCGAATTGTCGACGGCCGAAAAGCAGATCGTGCAAATCACCCGCGCGCTCCTCAATCAGCCGAAGGTGCTCGTCTTCGACGAGCCGACGGCAGCCTTGGTGCGCCGGGAGGCCGATATCCTCTTCCGGTTGATCCGCCGTCTGCGCGACGAAGGCGTCACCATCATCTATATCTCGCATTACCTGAACGAAATCGAAGAGCTCTGCGACCACGTCACCGTGTTGCGCAACGGGCTGGACGTCGCCTCCCTGCCGATTGGGGACACTTCGGCTGGCGCGATCGCGCGGCTGATGGTCGAACGCGACATCAAGGAGATGTTTCCGAAGCCGCAGGTGACGCCCGGCGAAGACATCCTCAAGGTCGAGCAGCTGTCGGCGCCGGGGAAATATAGCGACATCAGTTTCACGCTTCGCCGCGGCGAGGTGCTCGGCCTTACCGGCCTGCTCGGCTCCGGCGCAAAGGAGCTGGTCCGCGCTCTCTTCGGTCTGGAGACCCCGGCTTCCGGCCATATCGAGATCAGCGGCAAGGCTGCCCGTTTCACCAATCCGACGCAGGCGGCCGGTCGCGAGATCGCCCTGGTGCCGGAAGACCGGCGTCGCCACGGCGTCGCGCTCGACCTCAGCGTCGCGGAAAATATCAGCCTTTCGAGCCTTGGCCGCTTCACCCGTTTCGGCTTTCTCGATCGCAGACGCGAACAGCAAGAAGTGGACGCTCTGATTGCGCGTCTGCAGGTGAAGACCAATGGGCGCGATGCCCTGCTGCGTACGCTTTCGGGCGGCAACCAGCAGAAGATCGCCATCGCCAAGTGGCTGAGCCGCCGCTCCGAGGTCTATCTCCTCGACGAACCGACTGTTGGAGTCGATATCGGCTCCAAGGTCGAGATCTATACGCTGATCGGCGAACTCGCGTCGCGCGGCGCCGGCGTCATCGTGCTGTCTTCGGACCTGCCGGAACTGATCGGCATCACCGATCGCATCCTGGTGCTCTTCCGCGGCCGCGTGGCACGGGAATTCATCTCGTCGGAGACCAGCGCGGATGCGGTGCTCGCTCAATCGACAGGATCATCCGAGGGACATCGCCATGTCGGCTGAAGTGGAATTCGCGCCTTCCGGTTTTTCCGCTGCTGAACCGCCTCCCCGGCCGGCCGGCAATATTGCGGCGACCGCGTTGCGCTTCGGATCGCTGATCGCTTTCGCCGCCATCCTGATCATCTTCTCGCTGACTGCACCCTATTTCCTCAGCATCGGCAATATCGGCAATGTGCTTGGTCAATCGGCCATCTCCGGCGTGCTTGCCATTGGGTTGACGATCGTGCTGATTGCCGGCGGCTCCAATGTCGTCACCGGCGGCATCGACCTTTCGCTGGCTGCCAATATGGGTCTCAGCGCTGCCGTCTATGCGAGCCTGACACAGCTCGGCTACGGCGATGCGACAGCGATCGCCGCGGCAATCCTCACCGGCGCGCTGATCGGCACGGTTAATGCCATTGCCGTCGTCTATGCCGGCATCGTGCCGCTGCTGGCCACGCTGGCCGTCATGAACGTCGTCGCCGGCCTGGAATTGGTGCTGACCGGCAATACCGTCCTGCCGGCCTCGACGCCTTTCCTGTCGGCGCTCTCGGCCTCGGATGCTTTCGGCATCCCGGTTCTTGCCTATGTGCTCCTCGGCTTTGCGGCCATCACCACGGCGATTGTACAATATACGCCGCTCGGCCTGCGTCTCTATGCCGTCGGTGAGTTTCCGGATGCGGCGCGTGCCGCCGGTCTGCCGCTTCGCCGGCTGCTGGCCGGCGCCTTCGTCGCCAGCGGCGTCTCCGGCGGCATCGCTGGCATTCTGTCGGCTTCCTATCTGAGCGGCAGCACGACCGGCGCCGGCGAGATGCTGTTGCCCGTCGTCGTGACGGCCCTGCTCGGCTCGGTCTTTTCGCGCCGGCTGGTTCCGACGATCACCGGGACGCTGCTTTCGGCCCTTTTGGTCGGCTTCCTGGTCAACGGCTTCCAGCTGCTGAACATTTCGAGCACGCTGGTCAGCGGCGTCCAGGGCGTGCTCATTCTCATCGTCGTTTCCGCGACCACGTTGCTGCGCCGGCAGGAGGCCTGACCATGTCGCTCCAGACCCCTCCCCTCGCCACCATCGACTTACCGCGTCTCATCGCCGGCGGCCTGGTGCGCTATGGGCTGATCCTCGCCCTTGTTGCGGTGTTCGCCGCCTTTTCCGTGGCAACGCCGACATTCCTGACGCCTGCCAATCTGCAGAGCATCCTGGTCAATAATTTCACGCTGCTTGCCATCGTCTCCGTCGCCATGACCTTCGTCGTCGCGTCGGGCGGCATCGATCTTTCGGTGGGAACGGCGATGGATTTCGCCAGCTTTGCCTTCGTCTCGCTCGTCCTTGCCGGGCAGCCGGTGGCAGTCGCCGCAGTCGCGGGACTGGCCGCCGGAGCGTTTGTCGGTGCGTTCAACGCGCTGCTGATTTCAGGGATCGGCGTGTCGCCGTTCCTCGCCACGCTCGGCACGCTGTTCATCGGCCGCAGCGTGCAGCAGCTGCTGACCAATGGCGGCAATCCGGTCTATCTGCCGCCGAATGGCGTGCCGGAAGCCTTCCGTTTCCTCGGCCACGGCACGATTGCCGGCTTTCCGGTGCCGCTTGCCGCTGCCATCGTCGTCATCGCCGCTGCTGCCGTTGTTTTTGCCCGCACGCGTTTCGGTCGCGTCATCCTGTCGATCGGCATCCAGCCGGGCGTCGTGCGCTATTCCGGCATCGCCGCGCCGGCCCATGTCGCGGTGACTTTCATCCTGGTCGGGTTGATCGCGGCAATCGCCGGGCTGATCCTGACCGCAACCGTCACCACCTACATCCCCTCCTCGGGCAATGCCTTCCTGCTGAATGCGATCGGCGCGACCTTCATCGGCACGACGCTCAGCCCGCTTGGCCGGCCGAATGTCGGCGGCACCGTTCTCGGCGCGCTGCTGCTCAGCATCGTCGCCAACGGCCTGCTGCTGACCGATCTGAACTTCTATTGGCAGCAGGTCGGCACGGGAACGCTGATCTTCGCCGTACTCGCCCTGAGCTTTGTCAGCAGAAAGGCCGCAAGCGGCACGTGAGAAAAGCAGCCAGTGCCGTCAAGTTCGGGGAAGCTGTTACCCCGCCGAGACGTCCGAAATCATCCGCGAGACGGCATTCTTCCAGCCGATGATCTTGGCCTGCCGCTCGCTCTCCTCCATCGAGGGGTTGAAGCGGCGGTCGCAGGCCCACGACTGCGCAAAATCCCGCTTGCCGGGCCAGATGCCGGCTTTCGAGCCGGCAAGCCAGGCAGCGCCGAGCGCTGTGGTCTCGCGGATCGCCGACCGGTCGACCGGATTCCCCGTCATGTCAGCCAGGCACTGCATCGTCCAATCCGAAGCCGCCATGCCGCCATCGACGCGCAGCACGGTTTCCAGCTGGTTGACGCCCCAGTCCTTCTTCATCGCCACCAGCAGGTCGAGCGTCTGATAGGCGACGGATTCGAGCACGGCGCGGGCAAATTCCGCCGGCCCGCTATTTCGCGTCAGGCCGAAGATCGCGCCGCGCGCTGCCGGATCCCAATAGGGCGCACCGAGGCCGGTGAAGGCCGGAACGATATAGACCTGCTGTCCGGGATCGGCCTTGGCCGCCAGCACCCCTGCCTCCGAAGCCTGGTCGATGATGCCGAGGCCGTCGCGCAGCCATTGAACGGCGGCACCGGCGATGAAGATCGAACCCTCAAGCGCATAGGTCGTCTCGCCGTCGAGGCGGCAGGCGATGGTCGTCAGCATCCGGTTGGAAGAGGAAACACGATCCCTGCCGGTGTTCAGCAGCGCAAAGCAGCCGGTTCCGTAAGTGGATTTCATCATGCCGGGCTCGAAGCAGGCATTGCCCACGGCCGCCGCCTGCTGGTCGCCGGCGACGCCGAGGATCGGAAGCTGCGCACCGAACAGCGCCTCGTCGACACGGCCGAAATCATCGGCGCATTCCCTGACCTCGGGAAGCATGGCGACCGGAATGCCGAGAATACCGAGAAGCTCCTCGTCCCAAACGCCGTCATCGATGTTGTAGAGCAGCGTACGCGACGCATTGGTCGCATCGGTAGCATGAACACGGCCACCCGTCAGATTGTAGATCAGCCAGCTGTCGATCGTGCCGAAGCAGACGTCGCCCGCCTCGGCCTTCTCACGCAGGCCGTCGGCATTGTCGAGCAACCAGCGAAGCTTGGTTCCGGAGAAATAGGGGTCGAGCAGCAGGCCGGTCTTGGCGCTGAAGAGTTTCTCATATCCATCGGCCTTCAGGCTCTCGCACATTTCGGCCGTGCGCCTGTCTTGCCAGACGATCGCCCGGTGAAGCGGCTTGCCGGACTTGCGGTCCCAGACGACCACCGTCTCGCGCTGGTTGGTAATGCCGATCGCGGCAATGTCGGCGGCATCAAGACCGGCATCGGCGATCGCCTTGCGTACTGTGTCGACGACGGACTGCCAGATTTCGGCGGCATCGTGCTCCACCCATCCGGGCTGCGGATAATATTGGGTGATTTCCGCCTGCGCCGAGCCGGCCATTTTCATGTCGCCATCAAAGATAATCGCGCGCGAAGATGTCGTGCCCTGGTCGATTGAAAGAATATAGCCGCTCATCTCGTCTCCGGCTCGCACGAGATCGCTCCGCCTGCCAGAGATGGCAGGGCGCGGGCGGACGTCATGAGAGAAAGATTGTGGGTGCCACCAGCCGTAGCCGATGGCAGGAAGTGATGGCCGGAAGCCTCGTCGCCTCCGGCCGAGGTCTGCCTTACTTCGACTGCCAGCTCTTGACGAGTTCGTCGTAGTTGACGGTGACCGGCTTTTCCTTCTCGTTCTCGATCTTCAGCTGCGGCGCAAGGTTGCCCTTCTTCACCGCATCCGCGTTCCAATAAGCGAGATCATGCTCTTTGGCGAGCTTCGGGCCGATATCACCCTGGACGCCCGATTTCTCGATACGGCCCATGACCTTCTCCTGCTCGCCGCAAAGAGAATCCATGGCTTCCTGCGGCGTCTTGGCGCCGGCGGCGGCGTCACCGATAGCCTGCCACCAAAGCTGAGCCAGCTTCGGATAGTCGGGAACGTTGGTGCCGGTTGGCGACCACTGAACACGCGCAGGCGAACGATAGAACTCGATCAGACCGCCGAGCTTCGGAGCACGCTCCGTAAAGCTCTTGTCGCGAATGGTGGATTCGCGGATGAAGGTGAGACCGAGCTGGCTCTTCTTCACGTCAACCGTCTTCGAGGTCACGAACTGTGCATAGAGCCAGGCGGCTTTCGCACGGTCCGTAGGCGTCGATTTCATCAGCGTCCAAGAACCGACGTCCTGATAACCAAGCTTCATGCCGTCTTTCCAGTAAACGCCATGCGGGCTCGGTGCCATGCGCCATTTCGGCGTACCGTCCTCGTTCATAACAGGCAGGCCAGGCTTGACCATGTCTGCTGTAAAGGCCGTGTACCAGAAGATCTGCTGCGCGACGTTACCCTGTGCCGGAACCGGACCGGATTCCGAGAAGGTCATGCCCTGAGCTTCCGGCGGTGCGTAGGCCTTCAACCAATCGAGATACTTCTGGATCGAGTAGACGGAAGCCGGGCCATTGGTGTCACCGCCGCGCGCGACGCACGAGCCGACAGGACGCGACTTCTCGTCGACCTTGATACCCCATTCGTCGACCGGAAGACCGTTCGGCAGACCCTTGTCACCATTGCCGGCCATCGAAAGCCAGGCGTCGGTGAAGCGCCAGCCGAGCGACGGGTCCTTCTTGCCGTAGTCCATGTGGCCGAAGACCTTCTTGCCGTTCACGTCACGGCCGGTAAAGAATTCGGCAATGTCCTCATAGGCCGACCAGTTGACCGGAACGCCGAGATCGTAGCCATATTTCGCCTTGAAATCGGCCTTGTTCTTCTCGTCGTTGAACCAGTCGTAGCGGAACCAATAGAGGTTGGCGAATTGCTGGTCGGGAAGCTGGTAGAGCTTCTTGTCCGGTGCCGTCGTGAACTTGGTACCGATGAAGTCGTTGATATCGAGGCCGGGGTTTGTAACGTCCTTGCCTTCGCCGGCCATCCAGTCGGTCAGGTTGCGCACCTGCTGATAGCGCCAATGCGTACCGATCAAGTCGGAGTCGTTGACCCAGCCGTCATAAAGGTTCTGTCCGGTCTGCATCTGTGTCTGGATCTTCTCGACAACGTCGCCCTCTTGAATGACGTCGTGGGTGACCTTGATCCCGGTAATCGCAGTAAAGGCCGGAGCCAGAACCTGGGACTCATACTGGTGGGTGGTCAAGGTTTCCGAGACAACCTTGATGTCCATACCCTGCAAAGGCTTCGCAGCATCGATGAACCACTGCATTTCCTTTTCCTGGTCGGCGCGAGAGAGCGTCGACACGTCGCCGATCTCTTTGTCCAGAAAAGTCTTAGCCTCGTCCATGCCGGCATAGGCCGACGCGGTCATCGCCAGCAGCAAGCCTGCTGTCGTCGTCAATAAGTGCCGTCGCATAATATCCTCCCAGGGTTTGCGATTGCAGTCACGTCTCAGGCGGCCAAGGACCCCCGGCCATCTGTCTTCACTTTGCCGTCACACGTAGCGGAACACGCCGATGGCGTAGACCACGGAGATGGCAAGAGCCCACCACAGGTTGGGCCCACCGAGCCCAAGCCATGCAAGATGAATGAACGCTGCGCCGAGTAGCGAAAGGAAAAGCCGGTCACCGCGCGTCGTCTCGAAGCGCAGGATTCCGATCCGCGGATTGCCGCCCGGCACCGCATATTCCCATATCCCCATGCCGATCAGCAGCAATGCGATGACGATGAAGAAAGCGGCCGTCGGCCATGTCCACGCCATCCATGAAAAATCGGGAAGCGAAAAGCTCATCAAACTCTCCCCAGGGCGAAGCCCTTTGCGATGTAATTGCGCACAAACCAGATCACCAGCGCCCCCGGGATAAGGGTCAGAACGCCCGCGGCGGCCAGCAGGCCCCAATCCATGCCGGATGCAGAGACGGTGCGGGTCATGGTGGCGGCGATCGGCTTCGCGTCGGTTGTCGTCAGGGTTCGTGCGATCAGCAACTCGACCCAAGAGAACATGAAGCAGAAGAAACAGGCGACACCTATCCCGCTCGCAATCAGCGGCGTGAAGATCTTCAGGAAGA
The DNA here is from genome assembly GCF_019685125.1 of Rhizobium sp. NZLR10. Classification (NCBI taxonomy): domain Bacteria; kingdom Pseudomonadati; phylum Pseudomonadota; class Alphaproteobacteria; order Hyphomicrobiales; family Rhizobiaceae; genus Rhizobium; species Rhizobium sp. NZLR10. The sequence goes on from NZ_JABDWE010000014.1 coordinate 78,001, forward strand.
ACCGCGGGAACGAGTAGCCATCGATATAGGCCGTCTCGTCGATTTCCTTCGGCACGCCGGACATGAAGCCTTCAAGGATCCAGACCGCCAGCGGTACGTTGAAGAGGCAATGCGCCAAGGCCACGGCGATGTGCGTATCGATGAGTCCAAAGGCCGAGTAGAGCTGGAAGAACGGCAGGGCAAAGACTGCCGGCGGCGCCATCCGGTTGGTCAGCAACCAGAAGAACAGATGCTTGTCGCCGAGGAACCGATATCGGGAGAAGGCATAGGCCGCCGGCAGCGCAGCTGCCACCGAGATCACCATGTTCATGACGACATAGCTGATTGAATTGATATAGCCGGAATACCACGCCTTCTCCGTGAAGATCGTCACGTAATTGGCGATCGTCGGGTTATGAGGATAAAGCGTCAGAGAATTGACGATTTCCGCATTGGTCTTGAAGCTCATGTTGACGAGCCAATAGATCGGCAGCAGGAGCACGATGATATAGATCGTCGGAACCAGCCACCACCAGCGCGATTCCTCGCCGCGCCGGCGCATCAGACGGCCGACTTCATCGGCGGAGAGCCCGCTTGCGACACTGGTAACGCCTGGGATGTTTCGGCTCGATGTCGTTTCGTTGGAGACGCTCATTTCAATTCTCCGCGTCGTGGCTGGTCATGACGGTGTAGAACACCCACGAAAGCAGCAGGATGATCAGGAAATAAACCAGCGACATGGCAGCTGCCGGACCGAGATCAAACTGTCCGAGGGCGGTCTTGACCAGATCGATCGACAGGAAAGTGGTCGAGTTGCCCGGACCGCCACCCGTGACGACAAAAGGCTCGGTGTAGATCATGAAACTATCCATGAAACGCAGCAGCACGGCGATCAGAAGAACGCGCTTCATCTTGGGCAGCTGGATATAGCGGAACACTGCCCAACGGGACGCACCGTCGATCTTGGCTGCCTGATAGAAAGCATCTGGAATGGAAACGAGGCCGGCATAGCAGAGCAAGACGACCAGGCTCGTCCAGTGCCAGACATCCATGATGATGATCGTCACCCAGGCGTCGAGCGGATCCTGCACATAGTTGTAATCGATGCCGATGGCGTTGACGTAATAACCGAACAAACCAATGTCGTTGCGGCCGAACACCTGCCAGATCGTGCCGACCACGTTCCATGGGATCAACAGCGGCAGTGCCATCAGAACCAGGCATACCGGCACGCCGATGCCTGATTTCGGCATGTTGAGCGCAATGAAGATACCGAGCGGAATCTCCAGCGCGAGAATGATCAACGAAAAAATCAGGTTTCGCTGCAGGGCGGCCCAGAATCGGTCGGAATGCAGGATTTCGGTAAACCAGTCCGTTCCGTTCCAGAAGAACTGGTTGTTTCCGAAAGTGTCCTGAACGGAATAGTTCACAACCGTCATCAAGGGAATGACAGCCGAGAAAGCCACCAGCACGAGGACCGGCAGAACCAGAAACCAGGCTTTGTTGTTCCAGGTTTTTTCCATGATCAAGCCTCCGGTCCGGCGCGCCAAGAGTCGGCATAGATACTGATAGCTGATGGCTCGAAGGTCACCCGGGGATCGGCCGGAATTTCCTCGTCCTCGGGAATGACGATCGCGATCGGCTGGCCGGCGAACTGCGCGCGGACGATCTTCTGCCGGCCGATATCTTCCACCTTGCTGACCGTCACAGGCATACCCTCACGGCCGACCCGGATAAACTCGGGCCGGATTCCAAGCTCTACCTTGGCCGCTGCCGAAGTCTTTGGCGCATAGCCGAGCGTTAGCGCGTGCTCGCCGACCCGAACCGTACTGCCCTCTACCTTGGCCGGCATGAAGTTCATGCCCGGCGAACCGATGAAGTAGCCGACGAAGGTATGGCTCGGACGCTCGAAGAGTTCGGCCGGCGTGCCGATCTGCACGATCTCGCCATCATACATCACCACGACTTTGTCGGCGAAGGTCAGCGCCTCCGTCTGGTCATGCGTGACATAGACCATGGTAAAACCGAACTGCTTGTGCAGCCGCTTCAGCTGCGATCGCAGCACCCATTTCATATGCGGATCGATAACAGTGAGCGGCTCGTCAAAGAGAATCGCGTTCACATCCGAGCGCACGAGGCCGCGGCCGAGCGAAATCTTCTGCTTTTGGTCCGCCGTCAAGCCGCGCGCGCGCCGCTTGGCCCAGCCGGCAAGATCGATCATCTCGAGGATTTCGCGGACGCGCCGGTCGACATCCGCCTCGGCCACGCCGCGGTTGCGCAGAGGAAAGGCGAGGTTGTCGTAGACCGTCATCGTGTCGTAGATGACCGGGAACTGGAATACTTGCGCGATATTTCGCTGCTGTGTCGGCAGGTTCGTAACATCCTGCCCGTCGAAGAGAATCCGCCCTTCGGACGGCTGAATGAGGCCCGAAATGATATTGAGCAGCGAGGTCTTTCCGCAGCCCGAAGGCCCGAGCAGTGCATAAGCGCCGCCATCGTTCCACTCATGGTGCACTTCCTTGAGAGCGTAGTCCTTCTCGCTCTTCGGGTTCGGCCCATAGGCATGGCGAATATGATCGAGGGTGATACGTGCCATGATCTTCTCCTAGCCCCCTTGCCTGGCGGTGGTGATCGCCCGGCCGTCCGCGCCGAACGCCATCAGGTGGCGCGTATCGATGAAAACGGAGATGTCCGTGTCCGGGTCGATATTGTGGATGCCGTGCGCAAGCATCACCCAGCGGGTGCCGGCAAATTGCAGATGAACAAAACTTTCCGAGCCGGTGATCTCCGAAACCTGTGTTCGCGCCGTCATCCGCGCCGAACCAGCCGTCTGGGCGGTTGGTGCAAGATGATGCGGGTGAAACGCTATGGTTGCCGGCCCGTCCGGCACGTTCTGAAGATGCGGCGGCACGGCAAAAATCACCGCGCCATCGCGCAGGAAATTGCCTTCCGATTTGACCAGATCAATAAAATTCAGCGGCGGATCGGCAAAGGTTTTCGCCGTCGTCAGATCGAGCGGATTGCGATAGACCTCGATCGTCGGGCCGAACTGCGTGATCCGGCCCTCGCTGAGCGCTGCCGTATTGCCGCCCAGCAACAAGGCTTCGGACGGTTCCGTCGTGGCATAGACGAAGATCGCGCCGGACTGCGCGAAGATGCGCGGCAATTCCTGCCGCAGCTCCTCACGCAGCTTGTAGTCGAGGTTGGCAAGCGGCTCGTCCATCAAAACAAGGCTCGCATTCTTCACGAGTGCCCGGGCAAGTGCGGTGCGCTGCTGCTGGCCGCCGGAGAGGTTGAGCGGCGTGCGATCGAGATAAGGCCCGAGTTTCAGAAGTTCGGCAGCCTTGCGCACCTCCAGATCGATGATCTTGGCATCCTTGCCGGCAATCCGCAGCGGCGAGGCAATATTCTCGTAGACCGTCAATGCCGGATAATTGATGAACTGCTGATAGACCATGGCGATGTTGCGCTTCTGGACAGGCATAGCTGTCACGTCAGCACCATCAAAATGGATCGTGCCGGTTGTCGGCCGATCAAGGCCGGCCATCAGACGCATCAACGAGGTCTTGCCCGACAATGTCGGCCCAAGCAGAACGTTTAGCGTTCCTCTTTCAAAAACAAGATCGGTCGGGTGGATATGATAGTCCCCTCCCACCATCTTTGCGGCCTTCCGCAGTTCCAGCATTCCGATTCCCGTGCCTCCACGCATCGGGGACCACATGTTGCCCTTATCCGGCCATCGCCGGCATGGCAGCCATGTACTCCTCCAGTGACTGAGCCTGCTCCCTCGAAAGGCGCAGACCATCCTTTGTTCTCCTCCACAGCACGTCTTCGGCGTGCCGGGCCCATTCCTGTTTGACGAGATAGGTGACCTCGGCCTCGTAGAGGTCGCCGCCGAACAGCCGTCCCAAATCGTCGACGCCGCGGGCTTCGCCGAGCAGCGCCTTGACCCTCGTCCCGTAACGGCGAACCAGCCGGCGGGCATGTTGATCGGCGAGGAACGGATAAAGCCGCTTCAGATCGGCGACCTGCCCCTCGTAACCCCGGACCGGGAAGTCGCCGCCTGGCAGATGGCTCTTGGCCGTCCACGGGGCACCCTTGACGCCGATCGCAGCGCCGATCTTCTCCAGCGCGTGTTCGGAAAGCCGGCGATAGGTGGTGAGCTTGCCGCCGAAGACGTTGAGTAGCGGTGCGCTACTCCCCTCGCCGTCCAGCTTCAACACATAGTCACGCGTCGCCTCCTGCGCCTTCGAGGCACCGTCGTCATAAAGCGGCCTGACTGCGGAATAGGCCCAGACGATATCCTCCGGCCTGACCGGCTCCTTGAAATATTCCGACGCCGCATTGCACAGATAGATGGTCTCTTCCTCGGAGATCCGAACATCCTTGGGATCGGCGGTGTAATCGCGGTCGGTGGTGCCGATCAGCGTAAAGTCGCCCTCGTAAGGAATGGCAAAGATGATGCGGTTGTCGGGATTCTGAAAGAAATAGGCGCGTGGACCGTCAAACTTTTTCTTCACCACGATATGGCTGCCCTGGACAAGGCGGACATGGTGAGCCTCGTTCTGGCCGAAGGCGGAACGGATGACATGGTCGACCCACGGACCGGCAGCATTGACCAGCATGCGGGCCTGATGGTTGTCATTGCGGCCGGTGACCGTATCGGTGGTCTCGATGTGCCAGAGGTCGTTCTCGCGCCTTGCCGACACCACTTTGGTGCGCGGCATGATGGTCGCCCCCTTGTCGGCGGCGTCGCGGGCGTTCAGCACCACCATGCGGGCATCATCGACCCAGCCGTCGGAATATTCGAAGGCCTTGGCAAATAGCGCCTTCAGCGGCTTGCCGGCCGGATCGCGGCGCATGTCGAGCACCGATGTCGCCGGCAACAGCTTACGGCCGCCGAGATGGTCGTAAAGGAAGAGGCCGAGCCGGATCAGCCAGGCCGGCCGGATGCCGCCCTTATGGTAGGGCAGCACGAAACGCAGCGGCCAGATGATGTGCGGCGCCATCGCCCAGAGGATCTCGCGCTCCATCAGCGATTCCCGCACTAGGCGGAACTCGTAATGCTCGAGATAACGCAGGCCGCCATGAATGAGCTTGGTGGCGCCAGACGAGGTGCCCGAGGCGAAGTCGTTCATCTCCGCCAGCGCCACGGAATAACCGCGCCCAACAGCATCGCGCGCAATGCCGCAGCCGTTGATGCCGCCCCCGATGACGAATATGTCGTGTATCTCCCGGCCCAATATCCCCTCCGAGCCTGCTGCGGATTTCGCATCGCACAAAACTCACGCAATTGCGAAAGTGAAGTCAGTTAAAACGAAAGAGATACGAATGTCAAACGAATGTTTCGCGGCGGAAATTCAGAACAGTGCCGGCATCATGCTTTAGCGAAACCTGCCGTTCGTTTCGATCAGCTTTACATTGTTTTCGAGGCAGAGATTGCGGATCGACGGCACCGGACAATGGTCGGTGATGAAGGTATGAACTTGGGAAAGTTGGCCGATCCTGACTGGAGCGGTGCGTTCGAACTTCGTCGAATCCGCAACCAGAATGACATGCCGGGCGTTGGCGATGATCGCCTGTGCGACCTTGACTTCGCGAAAATCATAGTCGAGAAGCGCGCCATCCACGTCGATCGCCGAAGCCCCGATCACGGCATAGTCGACCTTGAACTGGCGGATGAAATCGACTGCCGCCTCGCCGACGATCCCGCCATCCGAACCGCGCACCACACCGCCGGCGATCACCACCTCGATTGCGGGCAGCAGACGTAACCTATTGGCAACATTGATATTATTTGTAATCACCATCAGCTCGTGATGCTCGGCGAGCGCCTCGCCCACCGCCTCGGTCGTCGTTCCGATATTGATGAAGAGCGAGGCCCCGCTCGGGATCAGCTCGACCGCGGCCATGCCGATCGCCTGTTTCTCGGACGCGGCGATCTGCCGCCGCGCCTCGTATTTGACGTTCTCGGTCCCGCTCGGGAATGTCGCGCCGCCGTGGATACGCGTCAGCACCTGCGCATCGCAGAGATCGTTCAGGTCCTTGCGGATCGTCTGCGGTGTCACTGAAAAGCGGGAAGCGAGCTCCTCGACCAGGACCCTGCCGCTCGATTTCGCTATCGCCACGATTTCAGTTTGCCGGTCGGTCAAGAACATGAGCACGCACCTTTCGATCTACTTTCGTTTTAAAGAAAGCGAACGCCTGCGCAATGCCTATCTGTCACCTGATCACCTTCCGGGGCGAATTTGCTGCTATCGTTTCCGCATCACATTGACGACGAGCACACCGAGGATCGCCATGACGCCACCGACCGCGCCAAGCGCCGTCGGCGTCTCACCCAGCCAGAGGAAACCGATCAGCGTGGCGACGGGCGGAACGCCATAGAGAAAGTTCGAAGCGCGGGCGGCCGTCAGCCGCTTCAGCGCGATCGCCCAGGTGAGGTAGCCGATCGCAGTCGGGAAGATGACGAGATAGGCAACGCCCCAGTTCACCTCCGCCGGGGCGGCGGCCAGCGCCTGAATCGTCGCCGGTGCGGCCGGAAACAGCGGCACGGAACCGATCAGCAGGATCCAGGCGGTGACGGCAAGCGCCGGCATCCGGCCGAGCAGCGGCTTCTGCAGCACGCTGGCGATCGCCGAGCAAAGTGCTGCGCCGAGGATGAGGACGGCATTCGGATCAAGCTTGAAGCCGCCGTCGGAGGCAACCGCAATCAGCGCCACACCGCCGAAGGATATGGCAGTGCCGGCCCAGCCCCAGCGGCCGAAGCGCTCGCCGAGCGCGAACGTGGCGATGAGGGCGGTGAAGACGGGCATGGTGTTGATGATGAAGCTCGCCGGCCCTGCCGCAACCGTCTGCTCACCGGTGTTCAACAGAACCGCATAAGCGGCGATGAAGAGCACCGCAGCGATGGAAAGGCGGACGAAATCGCGTTTTTCCGGCAACGGCCGGTAGATCACGAGGTAGACCAGAGCGATGGCGCCGGCTGCCACATACCGCGCGGTCGCCAGTTCGATCGGCGTCAGTGGTCCGAGACAGATGCGGATCACCACGAAAGAGGACGCCCAGAAGAGGATTGTGACGAGGATCGCGCCGAAGGCGACCAGATCGAACCCGCCCTGCTGTTTCGTCGAAATCGGTGTGCTTGCCGCCATGCTCATTTTCGCCTCCATTTGTTCTTCGACAATGGATTAGGCCTTCGATGCGTGCTTGAAAAGCATCGCAATCGATGATCAAATGTGTCTATGGTTCACAGCTCGCCCGTGCTTCCGCCGCTCGATACGCTCGAGACCTTTGCCCGCGCCGCCCGGCTTGGATCGTTTTCGGCCGCGGCCGAGGAAAGCGGCATCACGCATGGCGCGGTGTCGCGGCAGGTCTCGCGCCTCGAGCGCTGGATGGGGGTGCGGCTGTTTGCCCGCGAAGCCAGAGGCGTGCGGCTGACGCCGGAGGGCATGCGGTTTTTCGCGCGGGCGGAGGAAGCGCTTGCACTGCTCGGCAATAGCGGCGAACGCTGGCTGCCTCGCCGCAATAGGGCGGTGGTGCGCCTTTCGGTGACGCCCTCGGTCGCCTCGTTGTGGCTGTTTCAGCGTCTGCCGAAGCTCGAAGGAAACGAGCTGCATGTCGAGTTGACGCTCGAACACCGGCTGGCGGATTTCGGCGAAGGCACGGACCTTGCCATCCGCTGCGGCAAAGGGCCGTGGGCCGGCGTGCGCGCCCTGTCGCTCTGGCAGGAGAAGTCGTATCCGATCGCCGCCCCGGCCCTGGCAGACCGGCTCGGCCAGCGCTCCGATGCTGTTTCGCTGCTCGACCTGCCGATCCTGCACGACTCCAATATCGAAGGCTGGCGTCGCTGGCTTGCGCGCGAGGGCGTCGACTACACGCCACGCGGCCACGACCGTCGCTTCGAGGATTACAATCTCGTCGTCGATGCCTGTGTACAAGGGCTCGGCATCGCTCTCGCCCGGCCGCCGCTGTCGGATGCCGCGCTTGCGGCCGGGCGCGTCGTCGCCGTGTCGGAGCGGACGCTCGACAATCATGTGGCCTTCCACCTTATTCGACCGGACGATGCGCTCAGAAGCCCCGCCATCGAATTCGCCAGTCGCTTCCTACGCGAGGCAGGCCATGACGAGGCGACGATCGCCGCTTTTATCGCACCCGGCCGGGCGAAAGCGTAGGCGGAAGGTCGGTGGCGACGTTCGCTGCACCGATTGAGGAGATTAGTAATGGCAACGGTGGTGCTGTTTCATTCGGTTTATGGACTCCGGTCACTCGAGCGCGATGCAGCAGAGCGTCTGCGGGCGGCTGGGCATCAGGTGTTTACGCCGGATCTCTCCATGCGGGCAAGGTCGCGCGATCGATCGATGAGGGCATTGAACTGAAGGAGGCGATCGGGTGGTCCACTCTTTGCCAACGCGCGGAAAAGGCGGTCGCCCCGCTGCCTGGCTCCGCCGTGCTCGGCGGATTTTCGATGGGTGCTGGCGTCTCCGCACATCTTTGGCCGAAGCGGCCGCAGATGGTAGGCTTGCTGCTGCTTCAAGGCCTCGCTGAAATTCCGGACAACGCGCGCCGGGGCCTTCCCGTCCAGATCCATCTTGCCGATCCGGATCGATTCGCGCCCAGGGAAGAGGTTGAAACCTGGCAAGCGGCAGCGGCCCGGTCGAGCATCGCCGCGGAGATCTTCAAATATTCCGGCGCCGGTCATCTCTACACCGATCCGACGCTGCCGGATCACGATGCAGCTACGGCCGAACTGACATGGAGCCGCGTCATCGCTTCCTCGCTGCACTGTAGTAGCCGCCAGGCCGTTACTCCGCCGGAAACTGCAGGCGCATTTCCTTCGCCAGTTCAAACCCGGCGGCCCGGTAAACCGGCTCACCGGCATCCGAGGCGTGGATGACGGCCGTCGTGCAGCCGATAGACTTCAGATAATCAATAGCCTTGTTGGTCAGCGCCAACGCGATGCCGCGCCGGCGGAAGGCGTCGGCGACATAGACAGACCAGATGTAGCCATGCAGTCGCTGTTCCGGCTGGATGATCTCCGGAAATGGTGATTGGTGCATCTGGCACGACGCGGAACCGGCGATTTCACCGTCGACGATAGCAAGGAACGAAGTCAGACGCCGCTCCTCGCGTCCGCTTCTGATGAAAGACAAGATCCGCGCCGCCGCATCGGGCCTGTAGTGTTCCGGCGGCGTGCCATAGCTGTCCCAGATCTTCAGATGGTGCCCCACCAGGATCTCATCCTCGTCGGGCGTTGCCGTTCGAATATCCATCATGTCGTGATCCGGCCGGGGGCATATCGGCGCGTAAAATCGCCCTTCAAAGGGGTGGCGCCCTGCCGCATCGTGGGGCGCCCAAAGGCATATCAGTTCGCGGCTGTCAGCGTCATCGACGCACTGCCGGCCGCAACGTTGAGGCCAAGCTGGCCGGTCAGGCTGACCGTCTGCAGATGGATCGAGCCAGAGGTTCCGCCAATCAGGAGATTGGCGCCGACACCGGCCCCGAGCGTCGCTTCGGCGGTAGCGCCGACATAGAGGCCGGCGAGCGATCCGCGGTGATAACCGGCGGTCGGCGCGAACACGGCCCAGATCAGGCGGCTGCGGGTGGTAAAGCCGAGGTCGATGCCGAGCTTTCTCATCTCGCCAGTATAACGATCCGACAGCTCGTTGCCGACGGTTGACTGGAAGATGCAATCGGCTTCCTTGGATGAACCGAGCACATAACCTGTACCGCCACCGATATCGCAGGTGAGGTAACCGATCTTGACACCATTGCGCAGGTCCGGCTCTTCATACGTCCTGGTTACGAGGTCGGCGGCATTGACCGCCCCAGCGCCGGCCAGCGTCAACGATACCGCGGCAAGTGCCTTCGCAAAAATTTTGTCCATAAGTCTCTCCTTCTCAAATCGTGACGAGCATACCCGGCTACTCGCCACCAGATTCGGCAATAGATAACGGACGGAACTGCAAAACGATCCCGATCCGGTACCATCTTCACGTCGCCTGTCAGAGCGCAGAAGATGCGCAAGCGACAAACACGCTTACGGTTCAGCTCCCATTGGGACATTTCGAAGGCACTAATTCGCGCCATCCGGTTATTTCATGATGTTGTCAGGAATGGTTGCCGGAAAGGCACGATCCTGATCGCCGTCGACTTTCTGCGGACGGTATCGATTCATTTTGGCCGACCCGAACCACGACGACCGGATCGGCCGAAGCGAAACGTCAAAGCGGATGGGTCGATACAGAAAAACCCGGCGATGTGTTCGCCGGGTTTTTATATTTGTTCTATTCGCGCTATACTCTTCGCATAAAGCGCATGACGAGCGACACGACGAACAACACCAGGAAAATGAAGAACAGAACCTGGGCAATGGAAGCTGAAGCTCCTGCTATACCGCCAAATCCGAGGACGCCGGCAATCAAGGCCACAACGAGAAACACCAGAGCGTAATAAAGCATCGCAATCTCCTTTTACGTTGCTGCGGAGATAACGGAGGCCGCCCCATTTGGTTCCCTGCCCGTCTCACGGCCGGCACATGCGACGTCGCATCGGATTTGTTCAGCCGAAATGAAAAGCGCCGCTGACCATCCGGTCGCCTTCATTCGGCTCGGGAGGCTCGGCCGCATCGAGATAGGCCTTGAGCGGCCCGGTCAGCACGAACCAGATGCTTGCTCCCAGCATGAAATAGGCTCCCACCGGATCGTCGATGCGGGCGATGAAGGGAAGGCAGGCGGAGGCGAACAGGACGATGATCCGCACCGACCACTCCGCCTCACGTTTGGCGATGGCGCGCGCTCGCAGCGACTTGTATTGCCGGGCGCCATAACCTCCTCCCGTCGCTTTCAGCGCCGAAAGCAGTTTTCGTGCTGATGGCAGCGCCAGCATGAGCAGCGCGGCGACACTGAGCGCGAAAGGTTTGCCAGTCATGACCTGCCCGCTGGCGATCAGGAGAAAGGAGAGCACGACGAGATTCCATGTCGGCTCCAACAGCTCCGGCGGTTGCCGCGTGCGGAGATGCCAAGTGCGCAGCAAGCCCGCCGCGCCGTGCAGTAGCGGCTGATCGATATAGCGATTGATCCAGTCCATGCCGATGCTCGTCCCCGATTGCATGAAGAGGGCTCCGAACACCACGGAATTTGGTCATCATCGTGGCAATACCTGCCGAATCACGCCCGTCGCGTGAAGGAAGCGGCCTGCCAAGGCTTTAGTTGCAACGTTAGCGCAGTTCCTGCGCGACCTCCCAGACATGGCCGGACGGATCGGCAAAGGCCGCCGTACGGCGGCCCCATGGACGATCGATCGGACCATTGAGCAGCATGATCCCGAGTTTGCGCAGGTCCGCGCAGACCCCGTCGACATCATCGACCTTGATCGTCAGCAAGACGCGACTGCCCGAACCGGATGCCGCCACCGGTGACGGATCGACCAGCTGCGGCGCTTCCGTACCCTTGAGAAGGTTGACCATCGTCCCCGAAAATTTCAGCACCGAGCAGACAGCGTCCTGATAGACGACATCGGCGGCAAAGACCTTTTGGTAGAATGCCCTCGCCGCGTCAATATCGTCGACGAACAGGGTGATGACCTCGATCCTATCCAACCTCATGGGCATTTCTCCTCCGTTGCTTCGATCGTCCACCGATATCGATGGCCGGCTTTCTGCTGGTCGCTTCGAGCCTGCCGGTTTCGACATGCCGGGAAAAATAATCGTCAGCTCCTGAGACCCGGCGCCTCGTGGCCGGTGCGCGCCACATATTCCGTGTAGCCGCCGCCATATTGATGCACGCCGTCCGGCGTCAGCTCCAGCACCCGGTTGGAGAGTGCCGCCAGGAAATGCCGGTCGTGCGAGACGAACAGCATGGTGCCCTCATATTGCGACAGCGCCTTGATCAGCATCTCCTTGGTGTCGAGGTCGAGATGGTTCGTCGGCTCGTCAAGCACGAGCAGATTCGGCGGGTCGAACAGCATAATGGCCATGACCAGCCGCGCCTTCTCGCCGCCGGACAATACACGGCAGCGCTTCTCGACATCGTCGCCGGAGAAGCCGAAACATCCGGCGAGCGCCCGCAAAGGCCCCTGCCCCGCCTGTGGGAACCGGTCTTCCAGCGACTGGAAGACGGTGTGCTCGCCGTCGAGAATATCCATGGCGTGCTGGGCGAAATATCCCATCTTGACGCTGGCGCCGAGAGCGACGCTGCCTTCATCGGGCTCGGCGGTCCCCGTCACCAGCTTCAGCAGTGTCGACTTGCCGGCGCCGTTGATGCCCATGATGCACCAGCGTTCCCGGCGCCGCACCATGAAATCCAGTCCTTCATAGATGCTTCGACTGCCGTATTTCTTGTGCACGTTCTTGAGGTTGATCACATCTTCGCCGGATCGCGGCGCCGGCTGAAACTCGAAGGAGACCACCTGACGGCGCTTGGGCGGCTCCACCCGGTCGATCTTTTCCAGCTTCTTGACGCGGCTCTGCACCTGCGAGGCATGCGAGGCGCGCGCCTTGAACCGCTCGATGAACTTGATTTCCTTGGCGAGCATCGCCTGCTGGCGTTCGAATTGGGCCTGCTGCTGCTTTTCGTTCTGCGCCCGCTGCTGCTCGTAGAATTCGTAATCACCCGAATAGGTCGTCAGCGTGCCGCCATCGATCTCGATGATCTTAGTGATGATCCGGTTCATGAACTCGCGGTCATGCGAGGTCATCAGCAGAGCGCCCTCGTAGCCTTTCAGGAACTCCTCCAGCCAGATCAGGCTTTCGAGATCCAGATGGTTGCTCGGCTCGTCGAGCAGCATGACATCGGGACGCATGAGCAGGATGCGAGCGAGCGCCACGCGCATCTTCCAACCGCCCGACAGGGCGCCGACATCGCCGTCCATCATCTCCTGGCTGAAGCTCAGGCCGGCGAGCACTTCGCGGGCGCGTCCTTCGAGCGCATAACCGTCCAGTTCCTCGTAGCGCGCCTGCACCTCGCCGTAGCGCTCGATGATCTTGTCCATGTCGTCGGCCTGCTCGGGATCGGCCATGGCCGCCTCAAGCTCACGCAATTCGCCGGCAACGAGGCTGACCGGGCCGGCGCCGTTCATCACCTCGGCGACGGCACTGTGGCCCGCCATCTCGCCGACGTCCTGGTTGAAGTAGCCGATGGTGACGCCCTTTTCACAGGAGACCTGCCCTTCGTCTGGCTGCTCCTCACCGTTGATCATCCGGAAGATCGTCGTCTTGCCGGCGCCGTTCGGGCCGACGAGACCAATCTTCTCGCCTTTGTTGAGAGCTGCAGACGCCTCGATGAAGAGAATCCGGTGGCTGAGTTGTTTGCTGATATTTTCGATACGAATCATGATTTGCGCGGGACCCGGGAAAAGATTTTGGCGCCCTTATGCCACGCATGGAAATGACAGGATAGGCCCGTTTCCAACCCTCTCGATCTCCTGAGGATGCCGAAACCTGTAAGCGGTTTTCGGACGACCTCGTGCTCGCTGCTTTAATTTAGAACCGGATTGGATAGTATCGAGGCTCGCGCCAAGGAGAGGCCGTGCCAATGAGCGTCCGCCCGCCGCAGTCCCTCAGACAATCGCAGCAGAATACAAACGGCTTCAACGTCCTCGAATACGAGCTGATGTCGGAACGCGCCGATGCGCTCGGGCGCCACGGGCAGAAGGTGGAGGCAGCACTCGCCGCGCTGAGGGCTTGGACTACCAACCACAGAGTGACGAGGAACGCGAGAGACTTCTCAATGCAGCGTCCGACGCCGTCTGGGCCTTCTTCATCCAGCGTGAGATCTGCGGGCTGCGGAACAACCGCGACGCCATTCAGCGTTATGGCATCCCGAACGAAGTGATCGCCAGATTGGGCGCCGTGCCAAAATAACACGTAGCGACGGTGGGAGCGGCTCCCTTACCTATTGAGTGGAAATCAGCGGCCCAGAAAGATATGGCTTGATGCCGAACCATGGCGAAAGGGAATTGCGATGCCAAGCTCGATCCGGATTGGAAACCAGCATCTCACCGTCGACGTCTCCTCCCTCGGCGCCGAGATGCAGGCGCTCACCACCAGAAACGGACGCTCATGGCTGTGGACGGGCGACCCAGCCTTCTGGACCGGGCGGTCGCCGATCCTTTTTCCGATCGTCGGCAAGGCGCCGGAGGACAAGATAGCAATCGACGGCACGATCTATCCGATGGCCCAGCATGGTTTTGCCCGCCGCAGCGAATTCGCGCTTGCGGCATCCACCGCGACGATGTGCCGATACGAACTGGTCGCCTCGGCGGCCACCCGGGCGGCTTATCCATTCGATTTTCAGCTGGCGGTGGAGCATGCGGTTGAGGGCCGCGCGCTGACGGTGGCGGCAGAAGTCACCAACCGCGATCAGAAGGCGATGCCGTTCGGGCTCGGATTCCATTCGGCCTTTGCCTGGCCGCTGCCGGGTGCCGCCGGGCACGCCCATGTCGTTACGCTCGACAATAAGGGCGAGCCGCCGCTTGTGCGGCTGCAGGGTGGCCTCATCAATCCTGCGACGCTGCCCTCGCCGTTCGATACCGGTCGGTTGGTGCTCGATCACGCCATGTTCGACCAGGATGCGATGATCTTTCCGCAAGGGGCAGGCGAAGGCTTAACTTATGGCGCCGAAAATGGGCCGACCATGCAATTCCGGTTCGAAAATCTGCCCAATCTTGCCCTGTGGACCAAACCGGGCGCTCCCTTCCTCTGCATCGAGCCCTGGCACGGAACGGCCGCGGAGGCTGGACGTTCGAGCGAGCTTTCGAAGCGGCCCTACACGACTATCCTGGCACCGGGCGCGGTCGCTCGCTTCGCCTTTACCGTCGAGATTTTACAATAGAAAGCCGCGCGCCCGACGGGGGCGCACGAAGGAGGCTTTTACAGCCGTCGCAGGGGCGTTGTCAGTGAGCGCCCGCGCCACCCCCAGCCCGCGGCTTTTGGGTGAGCAGCAGGGCGACGGCAGCAATTGCAAGAACCACGCCGATGACAGCGAAAGTGTCGGCGAAGCCCAGGATGAGGGCCTGACGCCTGACGATCTGCCCGAGAACGACAACGGCCTTCTGCCCGGCGATAGCTGGGTCGGAAATGCCGTGCTGCATGAAATAGCCGGTCGTTTGCGCAAGCCGGTCGCGTACTTCATCACGGGAGAGCGTGACCGACTGGCCGATGATATTCGAGTGGAACTGCTCGCGTTTGGTCAGCACCGTGCCGAGCGTTGCCGTGCCGACGGCGCCCCCGAGATTGCGCAGCATGTTGGTCAGGCCCGAAGCAGCGGCCGCGTCAGTGGCTGCGATGCCGGCGGTAGTAATGGCGGTGATCGGCGTCAGCACCAGCGCCTGGCCGATGGCGCGGACGATGTTCGGGATCCAGAACTGGTCGCCGGCGGTATTTGCCGAAAGCGTGATGTTCATGAAGCAGCTGATCGCGAAGATCGAGATGCCGAGGAAGCCGATGTAACGCGCATCGAAGCGCTTCATCATCATCGGAACAAGCGGGATCAGCAGCAGTTGCGGCAAACCGGTCCAAGCCAGCACCATGCCGATCTGCTCGGCATTGTAGTGCTGAACCTGGCCGAGATATTGCGGCAGGATATAGACGGTGCCGAAGAGGGCGACGCCAACCAGCACGTTGACGGCAACACCGATGCCGAAATTTCGCTGCGTCAGCAGGCTGAGCTTGACCAGCGGCTTCTTCACGGTGAGCTCGATCCAGATGAAGCCGGCGAGAAAGACGAAGGCGAGGATGCTGAGCTTGACGATGAAGGGCGAGGAAAACCAGTCCTCCTTGTTGCCTTCCTCGAGAACCGTCTGCAGCGCTGACAAACCGATCGCCATGGTGAAAATTCCCGCCCAGTCGCCTTCCCTGAGCAGGCGGAGCTGCATCGGCTGCTTGTCGAGCGTCAGAGCGAGCGCTACGGCCATGATGGCGCTCGGGATGGCGTTGATGAAGAAGATGGTCTGCCAGCCATAGTTTTCGGTGAGGTAACCGCCGATGGTCGGACCGATCGCCGGCGCGAAGGTGACCGAGAGCGCAAAGATCGCAAGGCCGAGCGGCTGCTGCGGTTTTGGCAGCTTGGTCAGCACCATGGTGAAGGCCATCGGGATCAGCACACCACCGGCAAAACCCTGCAGGCCGCGCAGCAGGATCATCGTCCCGAGATCATGGGCGAAGGCGCAGGCGATCGAAAACAGCGGAAACAGGATAGAATTAACGAGGATATAGCGGCGGAATGAAAAGACGCTGCTGAAATAGGCCGTCAGCGGAATGACGACGATTTCGCCGATCAGATATGAGGTTGAGATCCAGGCACCGTTGTCGACGCCCGTTCCGATACCGCCCTCGATATCGAGGAGGGAGGCGTTGGTGATCTGGATGTTGAGGATCGCCATGAAAGCGCCGATCATCCCGGCGAGAACGGCGATCCATTCCCGGGTGCTGGCCCGGGGCTGCGATGTGGCGACGGCTGTTGCTGCGATGGTGGACATGACACGATCTCCTGATCCCGGCGCCTATTTGCGGTCGGCATCGGCGATGGTGTCGATGCTCGGTTGAACCGACATGCCCGGACGCAGGTCGCCATCGGCGGCTTCGTCATCAAGCACGATCTTGACCGGAATGCGCTGAACGACCTTGGTGAAATTTCCCGTTGCATTGTCGGGAGGCAGCAGGGCAAATTCCTGGCCGCTTGCCGGAGCAAGGCTGTCGACGTGGCCGTGATAGATGCGGCCTGGAAAGGTATCGACCTCGATATTGACCGGCTGGCCAGCCCGAACATCGGTGAGCTGCGTCTCCTTATAGTTGGCAATCACATAGACCTCGCTCGTCGGCACGACCGACATCAGCTGGGTGCCGGCCTGGACATACTGGCCAACACGCAGTGTGCGGTTGCCGACGGTGCCGTCGACAGGTGCGGCAATGGTTGCATAGGAGAGGTTCAGCTCAGCCTGATGCTGGATTGCCCGGTCATGGGCAATCGTCGCCCTCGCCTGGGCGAGTTCGGCATTCAGGAGATCGACCTGCTTGACGGCGGCATCGAGCGTGGCGTTGTCGCGAACGTTGGTTGCCTGGGCTGCAGCGATGGCAGAGGCCGCCTGCTGCGCCGTCTGGACCGGAGCATAACCGTTGGTCGCGAGATTGGCATAGCGCTTGTTGTTTTGTTCGGCAAAGGTCTCATTGGCCTTGTCGACTTCGACCGTGGCGCGGGCGGCGGCAATCGTAGAGCGCTGAATATCAAGCGACGCCTGTTTGGCGTCGAGCACCGCCTCAGCCGCAGCGACATCGGCCTCGGCCTGGTCGAGGGCGGCGCGGAAATCGCGATCGTCGATGCGGGCAAGCGGCTGGCCGGCCTCGACCATCTGGTTATCGCTGACCAGCACTTCTGCGATATAGCCCGACACTTTCGGGGCGACGGTGGTATTGTCAGCCTTCACATAGGCATCGTCGGTCGAGACTTCGAAACGGCCGATGGTCCAGTAGTTGTGGCCGTAATAGCCGGCAGCGGCAATCAGCACGAGCGCCGTTGCACCGAGCAACAATCCGCGACCGCCGCGTTTGCGAACGGGAGGCTCCGAAACGAGGGCAGGTTCGACGATGCGCGGCGAATTGCCGGCATCAAGGGTTGCGGGTGCGGCTTCCGCAGTGGTTTCTGGCACAGGTGCGTTGTTGTTAAGGGCCTGCAGCGTTTTGATGGACATGTCTCTCTCCTGGGAGTGGTCGCTGTCGCTATAGGCCGCGGCCTTTGAATTCCGGTGGCATACGTTTTGGAAACTTGATGTTTTCCAAAATATGTATTAGAAAACGGATGTCAACGATAATTTGGAAAATTGTGATGGTCCAAAATCACGAAATCGAGAAGAGGTCGCGAGGCCGGCCGCAAGTGCGTTGTGACGACGATACGAGAAGCGTCATCATCGAGGCGGCCAACAGGCAGTTCCACGAGAGCGGCTATGCGGCCGCAAGCATCGCTGCGATCGCACAAGAGGCGGGGGTTTCGACCAAGACGCTCTATCGCCTGTTTCCGACGAAGGCAGACCTCTTTTCCGAGATGGTCACGGAGCGCACGGGGCGCTTTCTCATGTCGCTTGACCCGGGCACCCTCGCCGTGGCCGATCTCAGACAGGGACTTGAACGCATGCTGATGGCCTATGGCATGCTGACGCTCTCGCTGGATACGATCACCGTCACCCGGCTCGTCATCAGCGAGTCCGACCGTTTTCCCGAGATCGCCAATACCTTCTATGAGAAAGCCATCGTCAGGACCAATACGCTGATGGAGGACTGGCTGCGTAAGCAGATCGACCGCGGCCTGATTGCGCTTGACGAGCCGCACGCCGCCTGCGGCATGCTGCGCGGCATGATGATCATGGAGCCGCAGCGCGCCGCAATGCTGCGCCAGGAACCACCGCCGAAAATCGAGGCGATTGAGGCTCGGGCGAAGATGTGCTCCGATCTTTTTTTGAAGGGTTGCGCGCTCTGAAGCGTTGCTCAAGCTTCAGAGCGCGATGATTTCTGCTGAAAGGCGCAGCACTGCAAACCGCGGAACGCCCTCAGTTCGGCGGCGCGTCGAGCGCATGCAGGATGCCGCGAAGTTCTGCAAGGCCGCGCATGCGGCCGATGGCGGGGTAGCCAGGTGTGACGATCTTGTCGAGATCGTCGAGCATGCGGTGACCATGGTCTGAGCGAAAGACGATCGTGTCCTGCGCGCTGCGGCGCCGATCTTCCGCAACCAGTTCCCTGAGCACGGCGACCATGTCGACGTCGCCTTCCAAATGGGCGCTTTCATGGAAGGTCCGGCCGTCGCCTTCGCGGCTCGTGGCGCGCAGATGGGCAAAGTGAATGCGCGACGCGAAACGCCGGGCGATCGCAGGCAGGTCGTTTTCGGCGCGCACGCCGAGGCTGCCGGTGCAATAACACATGCCGTTGGCTGGCGACGGCACCGCATCAAAGAGCGCGGCATAGTCATCGGCCGTCGAGGCGATGCGCGGCAGGCCGAACAGCGAACGCGGCGGATCATCGGGGTGCAGCGTCAGCTTGACGCCGCGCGCCTCGGCCGCCGGCGTCACCGCCTCCAGGAATTCGATCAGATGCCGGCGCAGCCGAGCGGCATCGATACCGCTATAGGCGACCAGCTTTTCCCGGAATGCCGGAATGGTCAGAGGCTCGGTGGTCGAACCCGGCAGAGCCGAGGTGATGATGCGGGTGATGTCGGCGATCTCGTCCTCCGACATGGCTTCGAAGACGATACGCGCCCGTTCGCGGTCATCGCCGGAATAGTGCTGCGCCGCATCCGGCCGTTCGAGAATGAAGAGATCGAAGGCTGCGAAACGTTCGTGATCGAACCGCATGGCGGTGGCGCCCGTCGGCGTCACGAAATCGAGCTCGGTGCGGGTCCAGTCGACCACCGGCATGAAATTGTAGCAGACGATCGGAATGCCACAGGCGGCGACCGCTTCGAGGCTGGCGATCCACGCCTCGATTTCGGCCGTCGCCTCCCCGCCCTTGCGCTTGACGGCGTCGGGAATCGGAATGCTCTCGACCACCGACCAGGCGAGCGGCGAACGGTCGCCAGGCGTGGTCTCGATCAGAGACTGGCGCTCGCGCACTTCCTTTTCCGTCCACGCTCTGCCAATCGGCACCTGATGGAGCGAAGAGACGATGTTGGTCGCACCCGTCTGGCGGACATCATCCAGCGTCACCGGCGCTTCCGGCCCGAACCATCTCCAACCCTGCCGCATCCTTGTTCCTTCCCTTGCCTTTTCATTTCGTGTCTTAGTCTGCCATCAGCAGAAATAATCGGGGTAACGCGAGCGCAGCTCGTCGACGTCGGGAATGACGGCGCTCAGGTGATGGATCATCGCGTGCCGTGCAGCCGTCGCATCATGGGCGGCGAGCGCATCGCGAATGATCATATGTTCGTGCACCACAGTGTCCATCCGCCCGAGCACCGGCAGCGTCAGCCGCCGAGCCCGGTCGATCTGCACCTTGACCGTTTTCAGGATCGCCCAGATTCCGGGATAACCCGCTGTCTGTGCGATCGCCTCGTGAAAGGTCTCGTCTTCCTCATGGAAACTCGAGGCATTGCCTGTTGCGGCATGCGACCGCTGCCGGGCGATGATGGCATCGAGACGGCCAATGTCGGCAGCGGTGGCGAGGAGAGCAGCAGTCTCGACGGTCGTGCCTTCGAGCGCCTTGCGCACGACGACCGCCTCGGGAATCGCAGAAACCGGCACGCGCGACACGACGGTGCCCGACTGTGGGTAAATGTCGACCAGCCCGCCTTCGGAAAGCCTGAGTAGCGCCTCACGCACCGGCGTGCGGCTGACGCCGAAATCGTCGGCGATGCGCTTTTCCTGCAGCAACATGCCAGGCGCCATCCGCAGCGACACGATATTGGCATGCAGGCGCTCATAAATGGCGCCGGCGGTGGTGATCCGCCGCAGCCTGCCGACAATCTGCGGCGGGGCGACCAAAACTTCAATTGCTGATGCCTGCCGCATAACGATACCAAAACGGAGAGATTTTGGCATACTAGTATATCAATTATCTCACCTTGCCAACTCGTGTTGCCATGCGGGACGGCATGACGTCCATCCGGAGGATGGCCGGCAGCCGTGCAGGATGCCGGACCTCCGTACCAAGGTACCCATTGTTTGGAACTTAGATCGGGCGAGCTGGTTGAGATACTCAAGGAGACGCTCATGAAAAACCCGGCACGACGCAAGACAAGCGAAGCCCCGGCCGACGGCCGGCCGGAATTTCCATCCGCCGCGGACAGCCGCGGAAAGAAGACGGCTCGGCGAGCCGTAAACGACATCGGTAGGCAGACCGGCGGGTCGCCGGCAGCCAGCCGCGAAGAGGAGATCCGCAAAAGGGCATATTCGCTCTGGGAAAAGGACGGTAGGCCAGAAGGCCAGCACCGGCATCACTGGACCTTGGCTGAGCATGAACTCGACGCACCGGGCGAAATCAACAATCCTCCAAATCTCGCGGCACTGCGAGAGGCCTCGCGCCAACATACCGATACATTCCTCGTCAGAACCGATCTCGAAGATGCCGATCAGCGCGAAGCCTCCCCCGGCACGCGTGAGCAGAGTTGAACTTCAGCCTATAGCCAATCTTAGGAAGGTGCCGACATGGCCGACAAACAAAACTTGAACGCCGGATTCACCGGAATACCCGCCGAGCAACCGGAGGGATTGACCAAAGTTGCGAGGTCGGCGGCCAATGGGGTGACACGAGAGGTCTACGCCGTCGCCTCCGGCGTTAGGGATCACCCGCACACCGCAAGCGCATTATTGCTCGGCACCGGCATTCTGGCCTTCGGCCTCGGCTACCTCTTCGGTCGATCATCGACCGAAAGTATGACACGTCGATATTGGCGATAGCGGAGACGTTCAATGAAGCGGCTCGCGGGATGGAAGATCCGGAGCGCCCGGTCGCCCACCAGCCACATCTTTTGCCCGTCGGACATGATGCTAGAATAGGATGTCGCCCGAAGACCGCTGACTTTCGGCACCCTTGCACGATCGGCGGCGAAGTCCCGTCAGCTGGGTCGTTTCGAAGCGACCTGTCGCGTCATCTGCGTTAATGCTTCGCAGCCCGCCCGGGCGTGACGTCGCCCTCGGCGATCCCATTTGCGAAAAATACCGGTCGACGATCAAACTTCGAACCGAACCTGCACCTCACGTGTCTACTGCTGAAGCCGACCTTATGTCGCGTCCCGTCATTTCGTACGCCCACGTTCGTCCACAGATGCTGTTGCTGGAATACCACGAGGCTTAAAGCCTTAGATTGCATCTAATCGCCCCGCTTGACAGGCGTGATCACGATCCTTAGCGAAACGGCATCAGCATGGTCAGGATCGGCAAGTGAAATACCTCAGACAACTGAAGATAGCAGTGCTCTATCCAGAAAATGGGGCGGGAAGCGCACGTGATCGGAACAACCGCATTGCGGTCTTTTTCTTTGCAATCCTTCCCGGACTTTCGCCGAACTTTAACTTGTTCATCCTTCTCGCATCAATGGTGTGGGGCCTCTGCTGTCTGGCGACGGGCAGCCTGGCCTTGAACCTGTCGAAATCCGACCGGCTGGTTGCCATTGGCATGTCGATCTACCCGCTGGTGATGATCGCGAGCATATTCATCAATCCACCTTACTCCGAAGAACTGGACTGGATATTCCGGCTGCTGCCTTTCTTTTCGGTCTGGCTGTTATTGCCGCGAATGCGCCAGTCTCCCGATGGCCGCCTCGTGCCGCTGTTTATTCTCAGCGCAGGTATCGGCATGATCGTTACCTTTCTCTTCAGTCTGCTGCAGATCATGTTTCTGATGGAGAGGGCGGAGGCTGGGACATCGAATGCTGCACTGCTGGGCATCATAGGCGTTCTTTTCGGCGGCATAGCGCTTCTTAACGTTCAATCCCCGAAAAGCGTGGAGCAAAGAATTGCGATCTTGGGGTATGCCGCCGGTCTAGGCTGCGTACTGCTTTCGGGAACGCGCTCGGCCTGGCTCGTCATTCCCGTTCATATCGTCATTTTTCTCTGGTATTTCCGCAAACACAGTTTCCATCTGAGCTTGCGCAGTCTCGCCATCACCGGCTCTGTGCTGTTTGCAGGACTTATCGCTTTGGGCAGTGGCCAAATCCTCCATCGCATCGAGGCGCTGCAGGAGAATATGGCATCGCTCGACCGCAGCGACGGCGAGGTCACGTCGCTCAGTGCACGGTTCGCTCTTTATAAAGGGGCAGTATCAGCAATCAGTAAGGACCCGCTGACCGGCTATGGCCCGCAAAATCGGATGGCTTCGGTGTTGGCGGAGCTGCCCGACAGCTTAAGGCCGCAGCTGACCTATTCGCATGTTCACAACGGTTTTCTCACGGCGGGAATCGACGCCGGTATTTTCGGCATCGCAGCGCTTTCGCTGATGCTCGCGACGCCCGTGATTGGCGCGTGGAGAAAGGAAGCTGGGCCGGGCCGGGATCTGGCCATTGCGCTCGCTCTGCTGCTCGTCAGCAGCTACGTCATAACAGGCAGCTTTGGCATCATGTTCAATCAGAAGGCCTTGGATCCGATCTTCGCCTATCTGGTCGCTCTTATTTGCGTGGATCGCGGCAGCACCGGCTTTGCGCCCGTCGTTCGCAACTGACGTCTGGCACCTAGAGTATGATGCCGAAAAGTGTGACCGGTTTTCCGACGAGATCCCGCTCTATTTAATTTAGAGCAGGATGATTGACGGCTAAGGCGGCCGTATTGGTTTCGGCGCCGGTGAAAGCGAGATCCGAGACCTCGCCCGTTGACGAATAGCCGGAAACAAGCTCAGCCAATGTCGCTCGGGCAGCGATCATATCATTCCGATCCAATGCCGCATTGAGCGAGTTGAGCTTTTTCAAAAGCTCCGGCCAGGACAGGAAATCCTCACGCGCCTTCATAATCCGGGGATGCTGGGTTCTTTCCGGATTATCCCCGATCAGAAGTTCTTCATAGAGCTTCTCGCCGGGCCTGAGGCCGGTAACGGAAAGCTTGATATCCCCTTCGGGATTGATCTCGTCGCGAACGGTCAACCCGGACAACTCCACCATCTTGCGGGCGAGATCGGCAATGCGAACGGGCTCGCCCATATCGAGGAGGAAAACATCGCCACCCTCACCCATGGCGCCTGCCTGGATGACGAGCTGCGAGGCTTCCGAGATGGTCATGAAATAGCGGGTTATATCAGGATGTGTCAGCGTAACAGGTCCGCCTTCCTTGATCTGCTGCCTGAAAAGCGGCACGACGGATCCAGAGGAGCCAAGGACGTTTCCGAAGCGGACCATGCAAAAATTTGTTCGCATTCTGTCGGCCATCGATTCTGCTGAGAGCGCCTGCAGAACCATCTCCGCCAGCCTCTTGCTGGCGCCCATTACATTTGTCGGGCGCACGGCCTTGTCCGTACTGATCAGCACGAAATTAGCCACGCCGCATTTACGCGCTGCGCGTGCCGTGGCCAGCGTACCCAGGACGTTATTCTTGATGCCTTCCACGGCATTATGTTCGACAAGGGGCACATGCTTGTAAGCCGCGGCATGATAGAGCGTCTGAGGTCGCCAGCTCTGGATGATATGCTCCATGCGATCCTGATCGCGGACGGAACAGAGGATTGGAACGATCTGCAGATTTTTATGTTCGAAGAGCTCGGCCAGCTTCTGCAATTCGGCATGAATATTATATAGCGCGAATTCGTTCTGATCGATGAGGATCAGGCTGGACGGTCCGTTGCGGAGAATCTGACGGCATAACTCGCCGCCGATCGAGCCACCAGCGCCGGTGACCATCACCACCTTGTTGCGCATTGCCTTGTCGAGCAACTCTTGGCGCGGTGCGACCGCTTCCCTCCCCAGAAGATCTTCGATCTCCAGCTCACGGATATCCGAGACGGCGACACGTCCTTGAGCCAGCGCCGTGAGATCCGGCAACGTGCGGACATTTACCCTGGCTTTGCGAATATGCTCCAGGATTTCGTTGCGACGCTGCCGTGACGCGGAGGGAAGAGCAAGAAGCACATTGTGCACGCCAAGAGCTTCGGCGAGCATCGGAAGATCCGAAGGATCGTAGATCGGCAATCCGCCCATGATGCCGCCCTTGAGGCGCGGATCGTCATCGAGATAGCCGACGACATTGAGCTCGGCATTGTTGCTTAAGGCGGCGGCCAATTGCCGCCCGGCATTCCCCGCTCCGTAAATCAGCACCTTCGCGACCGTATTCTTGTTGAGGATACGCTGGTAGGCGTCCCCAAGCCAATAACGAATACCCAGCCTCGACAGGCCGATCGCGATTAGCAGCAGGAAAGGCTGAAGAATACCGACGGTTCTCGGAACGCCAGGCACGCTGAGCGCCGTAAATATCGTCATGAAGGCGAGGCCGTAGATCGCAATGGCCTTCAGCACGGCGATGAAAGCGGCCAAATTCGCATAGCGGAAGATCGCCCGATACATGCCCATGACGATGAAGATCGGCAGTGCCATGCACAAGGAAACTAAGACCGGCAGCCACTGTACGCCGGTCAAAACCGTCCACTCGTTCAGGCGGAAGCAATAGGCCAGCCAGATCGTCAGAACGCAAAAGCTGGAATCCACCAGCAAAGCCAGAGCGCGTTTGGCAACCCGCGGCATCGCCAGCAGAGGAGTGACGAGCGCTTGCATCGGCGCTAGGAACCATGCCGAGCGCGACGTCTCAGTGGGCGTATTGTCAGGCATTGCTAACCAGCGTCTCGTGGATCAATCGGACAAGCACCTTCTTGTCATTTTCTGCAACGAGCGCAACTGAAATAATCGGAAAGCACAGTCTTCCGCACCGTTCATCTATCAGAAGTAGGTGGTTTAATGCCGTATTCCCTTTCGGCGGATAACCTTCCCTGCGGTCATAAACAGGACGCGCATATCGAAGCCGAATGAACGTCGCTCGAGATATTCGACGTCGAATTTCACCTTCTCCGGAATCGGCAACTCGTCGCGGCCGTTGATCTGTGCCCAACCCGTCAATCCGGGCAGTAACTTGTCGACGCCGTGCGCCGTCCGCAATTCGATCAGATCATCCTGATTGTAGAGCGCCGGCCTGGGTCCGACGAAACTCATTTCACCCTTGAGAATGCACCAGAGTTGCGGCAGTTCGTCGAGGCTGGATTTGCGCAAAAAAGAGCCGATGGGTGTCAAAAACCGATCCGGATTTTCGAGCAGATGCGTGGCAACCGTTGGTGTGTCGACGCGCATGCTGCGGAACTTCGGCATCAGGAAGATCTGATTGAAGCGGCCGACACGTTTTGACCAATAGAGGATTGGTCCCGGCGAGGTGAGGCGAACACCAAGAGCGATGATAAGGATCGGAACGAGCAGGATGATCGAAGCAATCAAAGCCAGGAAAAAATCCACCGCCCTCTTCAAACCCATGTTCCCCAGCTCTCTTCCCTACCACCGGCGGTTCCCGCCATTTGCGCTATCGATTGCCGTATCGTCAAAAAGCATTTCGCGTCAACTGCGCGAAATCGTACTCTCTGTGGACCGGCGTGGTTGATCATCGGACTCATTCATTTCCCTGGTTCCGAAGAACCGAGCATCCCGTAACTCTTTGATCACAAACCTAGAAGCGTCCAATAAGAAGTTATCTCGCCCTTCATTTCCGTCACATTTCATTAACCATAATAGTCACCACACATAGGAAGAGCGAATTTCATCCCACTTTTCCTCTCACCGGCGAATTGATACGGGCGAGCGCCATCAACATCGGTCCGATGGCAAATTCCCCCTTTTCGGCGCGGCGTGTCAGATCGCGCAGATAACCGCCGGCGGAGGTGATATGCCCTGCCCTTTCGAGGACGCAGGCCATGACGGTGGCAGCGTTTTCAGCTCCCATGATCTCGCAGGCCTGCTCATAGGCCGACGGACTGACGCCGAGCATTGACCGGACGACCACGGCCGCGGCCATCAGATCGCGCCACGTGCCAATCGCGCCCTGGGGTCCGTATGCTGTGATTTCCGGACAGGCCTGCAGCACCAGTCCCAGCGGGAAGGATTTGAGCGCAGCGTTGGCGGAGGCGGCGTTTGCGCCCGAGACAGGTTCGCTTTTCCGCTCAACCTTCTGTATTTGTTCTGTCGGCCCGACCCGACCTTCCGATCGGTCATCCGCCGTCTCGCCCTGCTTCGTTTCGAAAGCTGGTTCAAGTTCAGTAATGGATTGTGGATTTGAATTCTGTATGTGCCGCTCAGTCTGTTGGGCATTGCCGCTTTGATTATGGGTTTTAACCTGCATTTCCAACTGATTGACGATCTCTTCGCGCAGCATCTCCATTTCGTCGAGCGTAGCGGCGATTTGTTCGGCGGACGGCGACCGTGGCAGTTGCTCGACGACATTGCGAAAATGCAGATGAATAGCGCTCCAATCGCCAGCAGCACCCTCCTCCAAGGCCATCTCGATCAGCTTGGCGACGTCGCGCCGGCAAAGCGTCAGACGTTCTCTCAGCCGCTGCAGGTGCAATCGCTCCGCCACCACCTCCGCCGCCAGCCGCTCGATCTCCTCAGCACGCACGAGCAGCGGCGCCAGCGAAAAGCCGAATGCTTCGCGCAGTTCTCCACCCTGCTCCTTGCGGGCGTAACGCTTACCGTTTGGGCTATCCTTGCGGATCAACAGCCCGGCCTCGATCAAGGTCGCCAGATGCCGACGGATCGTCTGTTCCGCCATTCCATGCGCGCGCAGCGAGAGCTGTGCATTGGAAGGAAACACGACGAGCCCGTTGTCTTCGGAGAGCTCTCCCTTGGGATAAAAGCTCAGCAAGGCGCTCAGAATGGCGAGCGCCCGGTCGGTGATGCCGAGCAACGGCCTGGCCTCGCACAGCGCGCGATAGAGTTTCCACTTATCAATTGATTGGCCGGGCTCGATTTTTCGAGCAGCCGCCTGGCTTGCTAACATGCCAAGCGTCATCGACCGCCGCCCGAAGGGCGTCGTCACACTTCCGCTTTCCATTTTCTTCGCCTTCTTCAAGGCAAAAGATCACAGCTCACCAAATTCGGTGCCAAAGACTCTTGACTATGATTCGCGGAAATGTGATTCTCTGGGTGTCTAGATCAGAGAGGGCTTCCGCGGCGGCAACGTTCGGGGGCCTTTTCTTTTGCTTATTGATCTCCGTTTTTCGTCAAATCCTGTGTCTTCTCGAACGCCTCGTAAAGACGATCCAGATTGCTGGCGATATAGGCTCCAAAGGCTGACGCCTTCTCCGCCTTCAGCGCGATGGTGAACTGCTTCCCGTCATCCTTGATCTTCGCCTTGACCGCGCCGTCCTTGCGCTGCCAAGCGCGAGCTGCAGGCTGAAGCGCCGCTATGGATGATATCGGCTGTTGCCTTCTGCTGACGAAGGCAACCAGCATATCGAAGCGGGCATCCGGCTCCGCCGTCTCGAATTCTGCCGACGTGCTGAACTCTATCGCCCGAGCAGAGATGTTATCGGTCTCGAATTTTACCGACAGATCGTGCCAGCGGTCACGGCCGATGGTCTTTGCCGCACCGATTGCGGTCAAGACTTCGGCTGGGATCCGTTTGGTGACAGACAGCATCTTAGAAACCGTCGTTTTTTCGGCGCTGAGCGCCGACATGATTGTATCCCTATCGAAACCCAACGTGTCGAGCTTGTCGGCGAACATCGTCCTCTCGATGAACGAAAGATCGGCGCGCGCCGAATTCTCCTGGCCCTGCGCGATGACATGATCGCGATCGTCAAGCTTTTTGACGACGGCGCGGACAGGTCTACCCAGCTCTTTGGCGGCCCGGGCGCGACGGTGGCCGAAGGCGATCTGATACCGGCCGTCCTTTTCCGGATGCGGGCGAACGAGGATCGGTGAATCCTGACCCCGCTGGCGGATCGCCTCGACCAATTCGCGAAACTGTTCGTCGGTATGCGCCAGCCGGTCCATGACGAACGAATCCTCGATCAGCGCAGGGTCGAGATCAATCACCGTCTCGCCGGTCGCCAGCTTCTCCTCGATGGCTTTGGCCGCATCCGCCTTAGCAGCCAGCGCATCGATGCTGCGCGTCACCGCACCAAGAGCGCCGATCCCCTTATAGGCGATATGCTGTTTCTCGTCCCTGTGGGGCGGCTCATCTTCATTGTTTACCGCAGTAAACTTCTTGGAATCGTCCATCAGGCCCGAGAGTAAGTTTTTACGCGCCATCAGCCAGCTCCCCGCCCCGGTTTACCGCAGTAAACTTCTCGGTCATTTCCGCCCCCAGGCCTTGTGAACGAGATCGACGATCTCATTATTGACGGCATCCATCGCCTCCATGGCGCGGTCGTAGGTCGCGCGGGTAAACTGGCTCCGCTCCACTTCATAAAGCGTCTGGTTGGTCATCGCCGCATCGGAGATCGCGACGCTGCGCAACATCGGATTGGTCAACACATGGTTCTTGAACATCGAACGCATGAAGGCGACCATCTGCGTCTGCGGCCCGTCCTGCGGGTCATAGCGGGTAACAAGATAACGCAGCCAATCGAGATTCATGTTGCCCCCAGCGCCCTTCAGCGTGTTCAGCACCTCGCCGAGCATCTGCAGAAACTGGCACATCGACATGACGTCGAGCATCTGAGGATGGACGGTGATCAGAACCGCTGTTGCGCCGCAAATCGCGCTCATCGTCAAAAAGCCGAGCTGCGGAGGGCAGTCGATGATGACGACATCGTAATCGTCGGCGACCGAGGACAGCGCCTCGTCAAGCCGTGCAAAGAAGACGCGTCCATAGTCGCCGGCCTTGCCCTGTGCAAGCACCCGCGGCGTATCATGCTCGAATTCCATCAATTCGAGATTGCCCGGCACCAGATGAAGGTTCGGAAAATTCGTCGGCCGGATGATCTCCTTCAGCGGTCGCCGCTGATCGTCATAGCGAATGGCGGCGTAGAGCGTCTCGTTTTCGTTAACATCGAACTCAGGCTGAAAACCATGAATGGCGGAGAGAGACGCCTGCGGATCGAGGTCGACGGCAAGCACCCGATGACCAGTCAGGGCAAGATGCTGGGCAAGATGCGCGGCACTCGTCGTCTTTCCACTGCCGCCCTTGAAGTTGACGACCGCTACGACCTGCAGATGTTCGTTGCCTCGACGATGACTTAGGTAATGGGTTCCGGCACGCGCATTGTGTTCGAGGAAGCTGCGCATCTCTTCCATCTGCGCCGCCGTATAAGAGCGACGGCCGGACGGCGTGACCTGCGGAAGAGGGCCCTTGCCCTCCAGCGACAGATTGCGAAGGTAGCCGCTGGTGACGCCGAGGAAGCGCGCCGTTTCAGCAAGCTGAAACTCGCGTAACCCCTTCAGCGCGCGCGGCGGAAACATTTCGAGCCGATGCTGCTTTAGCTTGTCGGATAGCTCCTGCGCCTGACCAATAATCAGCTGGTCGACATCGGAAATTGCTTTTTCTATCTGCGGTGCCATATTCATGGAAATCTCGGAAATGCGATTTAAAAGCCCTGCGAGCCTAGAAAGCGCATTTAGTCCCGATTCTAGCAGAGTGGCAAGGCAAATAGGGTTAACAAGACCCTACCGCTGGGTTGTCCAATCTTTTTCAGAGGCTTGGACATGCGGCCGGTGGCGCTGCCGGTGCAGCAAATCGCGTAGTTGCAGACCGAATCGCAAGAATAATGGCCACATCGGCATCATAGCCGATCAGAAAAACTGAGAATCGAAATATCGATACGTGCGGCTCCCCGAAGCAAGCCGTCAACGGCGAGGCATGTGGCAGGGGAAGGCCATTTAGTGCCGCGTACCGAGCAGGCCGCCGCCATCCTGGCCGCTTTCGTGGGAAAGGGACACGCCGCTTCTGTCGAGATCCTGCATGAGGGCGCCGAGCGCAAGGTCCAGGCAATAGGCGGAAAATTCGGCATTCAGGTCTCTGGCGTTCTCTCGGGCATAGGCAACGAGCCTGGCGAGCGATACCAGCTCCTTGAGTTCGTCGTCACTTTTCGGCGCCATCATTGCTTCGGTTGCATCATGCATTTGAGAATTCTCCGGCTTGCCTTGCCAGCGCCTGCCGACAAAGCAAAGGCAGCTTAATCCCCTTGAACGAAAGAGGCGCGTGACACGGGCGTGACAGGATTTTTCGGCACCGCTTTCCGGCGTCAGGCCTCAGAAGCCGGCCTTGCGTAGGGCCACGCGATACTGTTCCTTCTGCCATTGCTCTTTGAAAGGAACGACGGAAAGCCATTTGTCGACATCGAAATCCGGATAGATCTCCCGCACTTTGCGCATATAGATACGCGCGTTTTTCATATCGCCGAGCATCGCCCAGCAGGCAGCCGAAAGCCGGTCCGCCGGGGTGCGGTCGTCCATTGCCGAGATTTGCTCCAGCGCCTCGGCATAGTGGCCGAGGGCGAAGTTCGCGCCCGCCGCCGTCCATAGATAGTCGGTCGGGGTCAGCGGGTTGAGGGAGATGGCCCGCTCGATCTTGGCCAATGCATCGGCAGGGCGCGACGCGTGGACGAGCGTATCGGCATAACTTGCAATGCCGTCGGCATAGTGCGGGCTCAGCTCTTCCGCGAGCTTCAACGCCACGACGCTTTCGTCAAGATCCCCGAGATAAAGTTTGGCAACGCCGAGCTCACGAAAGCCCGCTGCAAGCGACGGATCAGCGACGATTGCCCGGTTCGCATAGTCCTCCGCAAGTCCGAGCAACTCGCTGTCGCCGCGTGCCGTCAGCAACCATTCGACGAGAAAGGTGCGCGACAATCCGCTGAGCGCAGGGGCGAAATGTGCGCTGTGCTGAAGCGCCTCGCGGAAAGCCTTTCGGGAGCGGCGAACATCGGGGAGGGCGAGCCGCTTGATATCCCGGAGACCGAGAAGGTAGCTGTGATAGGCAGCCGAGTTGCCCTCGAAGGAATCGCGCATGGTTTCATGCCGGCGGACCTGCCCGGCAAGCTCTCGAGCGATCTGCCGGGCGATGTCGCGCCGGTGACTTATCAATTCGTACTTCTCGAGGCTGAAACGTTCGGCCCAGATGACTTCATCGCTGCCGGCATGGATCAGCTGGACAAAGAGCGCACGATTGCCCGCACGATCGGTCAGCCTCGTGTCGAGAACATAAGTAATCGAATGACGCAGGATCAGCTCAGTTCTGTCGGCATTGCGTGCAATCCGAGCGGCCGTGTGGGGCGCCACCACCGAAACCGTGTTCAGCGCGCAAAGGCCGATGGTCACGTCCTCGATCAGCGCTTCGGAGAGCATCGGCAAGGCACCCACATCGGTCTCGCCCGGCGGCAGCAGCACCAGACGGGGCAGGGGACCAGGAACTCGAACGTCGCCGTCGCTGAGCGGCATCGCAACGCTCTGCGCAGGTTGACCACCTGCAAAGATTTTGCGGACCTCTGCCAGCGCCTGGACATCAAGGCCGATTTCGAATTTGCTTTCCAGCTGATGTTTGCTGGTCTCGAAAAGCCGGCGCGCTTTCTCCAACTGTCCTTCGGACTCGTAGGCATCGAGAAGGATACGACGAATGTTCTCGTCATCCGGGGCCTCGCGAAAAATCCTAAGCGCCGCCTCCTTGATCAGGCTCACATCCTCTCGCGACCGGGCCGCCGGCAGCGCCGTCTTCAGCGCATCCACCAAGATTGACATATGCCTGTCGCGCTGGCCGGCGATCCATTGCCGCGTACCGACGCTTTGGTCGGTGAGCCCCGCCAGGAAATCCTGGCGAAGGATGGTAACCAGTCGCCGCAGCTTGCCAAGGGCGTCGTCGCTGTCGGGGTTGACGAGTTCGGAGAGATCACCGGCAAATGCGTCCGGCCTGACCCGCACACCGGTCGCCGTGAAGATCAGAAGTTCGGTACCGAGCTGGGTCTGACGCGCCTGGACACGCGATATGGTCTTGCGCAGGTTGGCCATGATGTCAGAATTGTCATGGCTGTCCCACAAGAACCGCGCCAGCGCCGAGCGCGGAAATTCGCTCCCAGCCCCTTCGCGCAGATCACGGTCCAGCAAATAACAAATCGCCAACAGGCCCTTTTCCGGAAAAGCCGCTGGTTTCCCGGCCGGGTCGATCAACCGCAACTCACCAAATGACTCGAGCCGGAGTTTCATGCGAATATGCCTGACTATTCTCCAAGCGGAAGGGTGATATCCGCTGCGGAGGCGCCCAATGTTACACTGCGGCTTTCCGTCTGCGCCATTGCCTTCACCAGTGCAATGACTGATTCACGGATTTTCCGGTCGGCAATCTTCAGAAAAGCGCGATTGAGCACCAATCCCTCTTTCGTTCTGAGGAATTCGACGACGGGATCGGTGTTTGCGGGCAGTTCCAACCCTTGCAACGTCAACGGCTCGGAATTTTCCTGTTCAAAGAAGAAGCTCGGCGACGTATGAAGCACCTCGGCTATGCGCTGCAGACGGCTCGCGCCGATGCGGTTGATGCCCTTCTCGTATTTCTGAACCTGCTGGAAGGTCACGCCGATTTGGTCGGCAAGCCGTTCCTGGCTCATTCCGAGCAACTGCCGGCGCATTCTTATGCGCGCTCCGACATAGCCGTCTATCGCATTCGGTGTCTTGACATTCATCGTGTGTTTTCAGCCTCAATCGCATTTTCCATCACCGCAGCTGTAGTATCTCGCGCCCCAGTTTTCCATGGTTGTTTTTACATCGTAGGCTATATACGCCGCGATGGCGGTCGATTGTGGTATGAAAGCCCCTCAAGTCAGAGGTGAAGCGACGCAGCCTTAGGCGGCAAAAGGGCAAATCGAACAAAAGCCGTACCGATCCTGATGAAATGGGACTGTGATTACCCCCTGGCTTACGCTAAATGCACTTCATCGACCGTCGCTTGATCATCTGTCCCAGCCCCGATCGCCCGACATCCATCGAACAAAAGCGACGCGGCACGGCAACCAACCGGACCGTTCAGGAGGAATGTCCATGGCAACCGTTGCCGAGACCGCGCCCCGTTTCCAAAAAACAACGATGTCCATCCTGGTGGCGGTCAGCTTTTGCCATATGCTGAATGACATCATGCAGTCGCTGCTCGCCTCGCTCTACCCGCTGTTCAAGGCGAACTACGATCTCGATTTTGTTCAAATCGGCCTCCTGACGATGACCTTCCAGGTCACCGCTTCACTGCTGCAGCCACTGGTCGGCATCGTCACCGACCGCTGGCCGATGCCCTATTCCCTGCCGGTCGGCATGGCGAGCACCTTCTGCGGCCTCATCCTGCTTGGCAACGCCGGCAGCTTCGCATTGCTGCTCGTCGCCGCCAGCTTGATCGGCTTCGGTTCGGCGGTCTTCCATCCGGAATCCTCGCGCGTCGCCCGTCTTGCCTCCGGCGGTCGCCACGGTTTTGCGCAGTCGTTCTTCCAGGTCGGTGGTAATGCCGGCCAGGCGCTCGGCCCGCTGCTCGCTGCCTTTATAGTGCTGCCGCTCGGCCAGCACAGCGTCTCCTGGTTCGCCGCCATCGCCATGGTCGGCATGGTCGTGCTGAGCTGGGTCGGCAACTGGTACATCAGCCACAGGCGCCAGAACGCCAGCAAGCCGCCCGCAAGCCGGACCCTGCCGCTGCCGCAGAACAGGGTTGTCTGGGCGCTGCTGATTCTCGTCCTGCTGACGGCAACAAAGAATGTCTACATGGCGAGCGTGTCGAGCTATTTCACCTTTTATGTCATCGACAAGTTTGCGCTGAGCATACAGCAGGCACAGCTGATGCTCTTTCTATTCCTCGGCTCGGTCGCCGTCGGCACGTTCCTCGGTGGACCGATCGGCGATCGCTTCGGCGCCCGTTTCGTCATCTGGTTCTCAATCCTCGGCGTCATTCCTTTCGCGCTTCTCCTGCCCTATGCGAACCTTTTCTGGACCGGCATCCTCAGCGTCGTCATCGGCCTGATCTTCGCTTCGGCCTTCTCGGCGATCGTGGTCTTCGCCCAGGAACTGGTGCCTGGGCGCGTCGGTCTGATTGCCGGCGTCTTTTTCGGCTTTGCATTCGGGGCAGGGGGGCTTGGCGCAGCACTGCTCGGCAGTTTCGCCGATACTCACGGCATCGACTTCGTCTACCGCGTCTGCTCCTATCTGCCGCTGCTCGGCCTCCTGACGGTCTTCCTGCCGCGCATTCCCAAGCAGAAACCTGCCTGAGGCGATATCGCCCCGGACGGTATCGAGCCCGAAGCATCAGGCGATTTCAGACACTATGATCACTCACGGGATGAACGTATTTTTCTCTTCCCATAGGGCAGGAGGGATCACCATTCCTTTAATCCACTATTTTTATAGATAATATTCGTCCGATGATACCGCCGGTCTCGGCATGATATTGGAAGGAAACGGCATGTCTGCTTACAAACTGGTTGGCCTTGCGGGTAGTTTCAACCGCCCCTCGAAGACCTTCGCGCTTGTCGAAAACATTGCCGGCCTCGCCGGTGCTACATACGGCTTCGACAACACCCTCTACGACCTCACCGATGTCGGCCCCTCGCTTGGCCAGGCGCTGCGTCGTGACGATCTCGACAGTCGCGCAAAGGAAGTCATAGATGACATCGTCAATGCCGATCTGCTGGTCATCGGAGCGCCGACCTACAAGGGCAGCTATCCCGGCCTCTTCAAGCATCTGATCGACCTGATCGACCCGCATGAGTTGCGCGCCAAACCAATCATCATCACCGCGACCGGCGGCGGCGAGCGCCATGCGCTGATGGTCGAGCATCAGTTGCGCCCGCTCTTTGGCTTCTTCATGTCGCATACGCTGCCGACGGCCGTCTACGCGTCCGACCGCGACTTCACCGATTACCGTGTCGCATCCGAACCGCTTTCCAACCGCATCACCGAGGTTGTCGGTGAGCTCGCGGCCTTCTTTCCCAGCCGGGGTCACGCTCTTATCGCTGCCGAATGAAGAGTGTCGGAACTTTAAAACGGCGCCCGCTGAGGCGCCGTTTTCGTTTTTAGGACCCATTCGGAAGCCGTCATGGTTCACAAATTTGATGGAAATTTATCCTGCCGATATCGATGGCAGGGCAAGAGTTTTTCCGACCCTTCCTCCACATCAGACATTCGTGCTTCGCGCCCGATAGGCGCATTTGCCATGATCGGCCAGCTCGGGGCGCTTGGCCTCATTCAGTCAGACGGGATATAAAATGACCAAGAATAAAAATCACGGCCTCCACCTTTCGCGCCGCGCAACTCTTGCCGCCGTTTCCGGCGCCGCGCTCTTTGCCTTTGCAGTGCCCGCTCCCTCCTTTGCCGAGGATAAGTCGATCAAGGTCGGCATCATGGCCGGCGAAGAGGAAGACATCTGGCGCGTGGTCACGAGCGAGGCTGCCAAGAATGGCCTCAAGATCGAGACCATCACCTTCAACGACTATACGCAGCCGAATGAAGCGCTGGAGCGTGGCGAACTTGACGCCAACGCCTTCCAGCATCAGCCCTATCTCGACAACCAGATCAAACAACACGGTTATCATATCGTTCGCGTCGGATATACCGGGGTCTGGCCGATCGGCCTCTACACCAAGAAGTACAAATCCGTCGGCGAGATCCCCGAAGGCGCGGTCATCGGCGTGCCTAACGATCCCTCGAACGAAGGCCGGGCGCTGCGCGTTCTCCAGAGCGAAGGGTTGATTAAACTCAACGACGGCACAGGCATTCTGGCAACGGTCGCCGATGTCAGCGACAACCCGAAGAAGATCGAGATCAAGGAACTCGATGCCGGCATCGTTGGCCGTTCGATCGATGATCTGGACGCCGGGGTCGTCAACACCGACTGGGCGCTGAAGAGCGGTCTTTCGCCGGCCGAGCGCATTGCCCAGGAGCCGATCGCCGATAATCCCTACCGCAACTTCATTGCCGTCAAAGACGAGAATAAGGACGCCGAGTGGGTCAAGACGCTTGTCTCTTCCTATCAGAACGATACCGTCAAGGCCGAGTTCGACAAGGTCTACAAGGGAACGGGTCTCAGCGCCTATTGACCCGAAATTAGGCCGGGGTTAAGGCCTGCCGAGAGGCGGTCCGGGGGTTCTTGCCCGGGCCGCCTTCCGTGTTTGCAAGGAAAAACACATGAATTCCTTTGTTTCCACCACGGTGATCGAGGCACAGCCGCAAGCGGCGGTCGAAGAAGTGGTGAGGCTTAACGACGTCAAGCGGCGGTTCGGAGCCACGGCCGCCCTTGACGGTATTTCACTGACGGTCAGAAAAGGCGAGATCCTCGGTATCATCGGCCGTAGCGGTGCCGGCAAATCGACGCTGATCCGCTGCCTGAACGGCCTGGAGCGCGCCGATAGCGGCGAGATCCTGATCGAAGGCCGCGACATCACCGGACTTGCAGAACAGGAACTGCAGCCGCTGCGCCGCCGCATCGGCATGATCTTCCAGCACTTCAACCTGCTTTCGGCCAAGACCGTCGAGGAAAACGTCGCGTTGCCGCTGAAAATCGAGGGCATTGCAAAGAACGAGCGCTTAAAACGGGCGTACGAGTTGCTCGATTTGGTCGGTCTTGCCGACAAGGCGAAAGCCTATCCCTCATCGCTGTCCGGCGGTCAGAAACAACGCGTCGGTATTGCCCGGGCGCTTGCGGCACGCCCAGCACTGCTGCTGTCCGACGAGGCGACGTCGGCGCTCGATCCGGAAACGACCCGGTCGATCCTGGCGCTGCTGAAGGACATCAACCGTAAGCTTGAACTGACCATTCTGCTGATCACCCATGAGATGGAAGTGGTGCGCGGCATTGCCGATCGCGTGGCGGTCATCGATGCCGGGCGGATCGTCGAGGAAGGGCAGGTATGGTCGGTCTTTGCCAACCCTAACGCTGATATCACCGCAAGCCTGCTCGGCGGCATCCGTCCGCAGCTTCCGGATCACATCGCCAGCCGGCTGTCGGCAACAACAGGCAGCGACGCAATCCTCAGCGTCGATCTCGCCGGACCTGAAGCGCAGGGTGCGCTGTTTGCCGAACTCTCGGCGGCGCTGCCGCATTCCTTCCGGCTCGTGCATGGCGGCATCGATCATATTCAGAACCAGCCGGTGGCGCGGTTCTTCATCGCCATTCCCATGCGCGACCCTGCGCTTGCCGGAAAGGTCGAACAATTCCTGACGGCCCGGTCCGCCCGGGTGGAGGTGCTTGGTTATGACACCGATCATGCTTGAACTGCTTGTTCGCTCCCTATGGGAGACGATCCTGATGACTGTCGCCTCGGGCGTGATATCACTCGCCGCCGGCCTGCCGCTCGGCCTTGCGCTGGTGGCAACGGCACGCGGCGGCATCGCCGAAAACCTCTGGATCAATCGCGTGCTCGGCGGCATCATCAACGGCTTCCGCTCGGTGCCCTTCATCATCCTGCTGGTGGCGCTGATCCCGCTGACGCGGCTGATCGTCGGCACCGCACTCGGCACATGGGCAGCCATCGTGCCGCTCGCCATCGCCGCGACGCCCTATTACGCCCGTATCGCCGAAGTGTCGCTGCGCGAGGTCGACCGTGGGCTGATCGATGCCGTGCGCGCCATGGGCGGCGATCGCTGGACGATCATTCGAGAGGTGCTGGTGCCCGAAGCGCTGCCGGGCATCGTCGCCGGTTTCACCGTCACGCTGGTAACGCTGATCGGCGCCTCGGCGATGGCCGGCGCGATCGGCGCCGGCGGCCTCGGCGATCTCGCCATCCGCTATGGCTATCAACGTTTCGAAACCAATGTGATGATCGCGGTGGTGGTAGTACTCATCGTCCTCGTCTGCGGCATCCAGTGGCTCGGCGACCGGCTGGTCGCCAAGCTGGATCATCGATAGATCAGCGCCGGTATCCGGCAGCGGGATGAGCGGCGGGCAACCTGCCGTTCCCGCCGCCGAAGAGCTTCTGCCGCAATGGCCCTTCGGTATAATCGGCCTTGAAGACGCCGCGCTCCTGCAGCACCGGCACCACCAGATCAACGAAATCGCGCAGGCTCTCCGGCGCCACTGTCCGTGCCAGGTTGAAGCCGTCGATGCCGCCTTCCTCGATCCATGTCTCGAGGTGATCGGCGACCTGCTGCGGCGAGCCAACCATCGGCTTCATCCGGCTACCGAGGACCATCTGGTCGATGATGTCACGTGGTGTCACCGGCTTTGCCGCCTGTTTGGTGATTGAAGCAAGTGCCGATTGATTGGCGTTCGTCGACCTCTGATCGATGACCTCATCCAATCCATATTTCGACAAGTCGATGCCGATAGAGGCAGAGTAATGCGCAAGCGAGGCCTCGACGCTCGAATGCCGGCGATAATCCTCAAGCTTGTCGTGTGCTTCCTTCTCAGTCCGCCCAACGACGACGCTGATCAGGTTCAGGATCTTCAACGCGTCGGCGCCGCGGCCGAACGCCGCTGCCTTCGCCCGCAGCGCATCAACGGTCGATCTCGCAGCCCTGGGAATCGGACTGGCGATGAAGACACATTCGGCGTGTCGTGCGGCAAAATCCTGCCCGCGGGCCGAAGCGCCGGCCTGGAAGAGCAGGGGCGTGCGCTGCGGAGACGGCTCGCAGAGATGGATGCCCTCCATCCGGTAATATTTGCCGTTGTGACTGACAGCTCGCACTTTGGAGGGATCGGCATAGATGCCGCCCGCCTTGTCGCGCAGAACCGCATCGTCATCCCAGCTGCCCTCCCAGAGCTTGTAGACGATCTCGAGATATTCCTCGGCGGCGGCGTAGCGCGCATCATGTTCCGGGAGCTTGTCGAAACCCATGCTGCGGGCAGCGCTGTCGAGATATCCGGTGACGATATTCCAGCCGATCCGCCCCTTGGTCAGGTGATCGAGCGTCGACATGCGCCGCGCCAGCAAAAAAGGCGGCTCGTAGGTGGTGTTGACCGTTACGCCGAAACCCAGATGTTTGGTGACATAGGCCATCGCTGAAATCGGGATCAACGGGTCATTGACGGGGACCTGCGCCGCCGTCTCGATCACCGGCGCCGGACTGCCCTTGTAGACGTCATAAACGCCGACGATATCGGCGAGGAAGATGCCGTCCAGCTTGCCGCGTTCGGCGGTCCTGGCGAACTCCGTCCAGTAATCGAGATCGGTATAGTCCACCGACCGGTCCCGCGGATGTGTCCACAGGCCATGGTTGATATGCCCGACGCAATTCATGTCGAAGGCATAGATCTGCATTGTCTTCATGAGACGAGTCCTGACGAGGGAATAACAATCAAGGATTTGTATCGCACGGCGATCCTGTGGAATGGTAGGGTGCGGAAGAAAAAGCCGGAGAAAACGCATGACGAAGAAGACGCTGTCGGATTGGACGGAGCTCGCGCAGAAGGAATCGCGCGCCTCGCCAGAAACCCTGACCTGGCAGACGCCGGAGGGTATCGCCGTCAAGCCGCTCTATACGGCCGAGGATCTCGAGGGCGCCGATCACCTTGGCTCGCTTCCCGGCTTTTCGCCCTTCACCCGCGGCCCGCGCGCGACGATGTATGCCGGCCGGCCGTGGACGATCCGCCAATATGCCGGCTTCTCGACGGCAGAGGCATCGAACGCTTTTTACCGGAAGAATCTGGCCGCCGGTCAGAAGGGCCTCTCCGTCGCCTTCGATCTCGCCACCCACCGCGGTTATGACAGCGACCATCCGCGCGTCGAAGGCGATGTCGGCAAGGCGGGCGTCGCGATCGACAGTGTCGAGGACATGAAGATCCTGTTCGACGGCATTCCGCTTGCCGACATGTCCGTCTCGATGACCATGAACGGCGCCGTCATCCCGATCCTCGCCTCCTACATTGTCGCCAGCGAGGAGCAGGGCGTTTCGAAGGCCGATCTGTCGGGCACCATTCAGAACGACATCCTCAAGGAGTTCATGGTCCGCAACACCTATATCTACCCGCCGGAACCGTCGATGCGGATCGTTGCCGACATCATCGAATATACGGCAAGGGAGATGCCGAAATTCAACTCGATCTCGATCTCCGGCTATCACATGCAGGAGGCTGGCGCGACGCTCGTCCAGGAACTCGCCTTCACGCTTGCCGATGGTCGGGAATATGTCAGGGCGGCGATCGCCAAGGGGCTGAGTGTCGACGATTTCGCCGGAAGGCTCTCCTTCTTCTTCGCCATCGGCATGAACTTCTTCATGGAGGCGGCCAAGCTTCGTGCCGCCCGCCTGCTTTGGACCCGGATCATGGAGGAGTTCCAGCCAAAGAAGGCTTCCTCGCTGATGTTGCGCACCCATTGCCAGACCTCCGGCGTCTCGCTGCAGGAACAGGATCCCTATAACAACATCATTCGCACCGCCTTCGAGGCGATGTCGGCCGTGCTCGGCGGCACGCAGTCGTTGCATACCAATTCCTTCGACGAAGCGATCGCGCTGCCGACCGAATTTTCGGCCCGCATCGCCCGCAACACTCAGCTGATCCTGCAGCATGAAACCGGCGTCACTAGGGTGGTCGATCCGCTGGCTGGCTCTTATTACGTCGAGAGCCTGACGAAGGAGCTCGCGGAAAAAGCCTGGGCGCTGATCGAGGAGGTGGAGGCGCTCGGCGGCATGACGAAGGCCGTCAACGAGGGTCTGCCGAAACGGCTGATCGAGGAAGCAGCCGCGCGGCGCCAGGCGGCCGTCGACAAGGGCGAGGAGGTCATCGTCGGCGTCAACCGCTACAGGCTCGACAACGAACAGCCGATCGACATTCTGGAGATCGATAACAGTGCGGTGCGCACAGCCCAAATCAAACGCATCGAGGAAACGAAGCGGCGGCGTGATAGCAACGCCGTGCGCGAGACGCTGGCGAGGCTGATGAACACTGCACGCAGCGGCAACGGCAACCTGCTCGAAGCCGCGATCGAAGCGGCGCGAGCCCGCGCTACGGTCGGTGAGATATCGGATGCCATGCGCGAGGCCTTCGGCGATCATGCCGCCACGCCGGAGGTCATCACCGGCGTCTATGGCGAGGCCTATAGCGACGAGCCGGAACTCGCCGTGCTGAAGGCCCGCATGACGGAGGTGACGGAAGCGATGGGGCACCGGCCGAAGATCATGGTCGCCAAGCTCGGCCAGGACGGGCACGACCGGGGCGCCAAGGTGATCGCTTCAGCCTTCGGCGATATCGGTTTCGACGTGCTCGCCGGCCCGCTGTTCCAAACGCCTGACGAGGCCGTCGAGATGGCGCTCGGCGAAAAGGTCAATGTCGTCGGCGTCTCGTCGTTGGCGGCCGGTCACAGAACGTTGCTGCCGCAGTTGATCGACAGACTGAGAGCGCAGGGCGGTGACGATATCATCGTCGTTTGCGGCGGCGTCATCCCGCGGCAGGATTATGAATTCCTGCACGAACACGGCGTTGCGGCCGTGTTCGGTCCGGGCACCAACGTCCTCGAAGCGGCAAACTCCGTCCTCGACCTGCTGCAGGGCAGGCGGCGGAACCAGTAAGAGGGCGTAGCGTTGTTTTCCCGCTAAACGCTAGACTAATGGAGAACAAAGGGGGAAAGCGTTTATGCGCCCTCATCAGATAGCCAGATCCGCAATTGGCCGACGGGCTTGAAACCCAGCTTTTTCATTTCGTCTAGCACTTCACCGCGATCATATCCGACAAGGGGCAAATCGGCTGCAAAAGCGATAGTAGCCAATGAAATTGCATCATGGAAGGCCTGAGGCGTACCAGCCAAACTAAAAATATTGGAGATGCCTACAACCTGCGGCGATCGATTTGCGATGCATCCCGCATCAAAGCCGTCGCCGGCCAATCGACCGTAGATGTGCATGTCGGGATCGGAAAGCAGGGCAGGTGTGAAGACGTTGGCATCGGTCGGGCTACCAGACTCTTTCCAGGAACGTTCCCAGCGATCCAGCGCTGCCGCCTCGCGAACGCGTACCCAACCTTGAGGCGCACTCGATGAGCTTTTATGAGGTTCAACCCAAATCCATGATGCGGAAAACAACAACCGGAACCCGTTGTTGTTGAGATCTAGCTTGGAAAAGCCGTCTTTGATACCAGGTCGCCGTCCTAGCCGATCTGTCAGCCGATCGATTTCAATCAGCTGCTCCTGTGTTGCATCCCGGTCGAGTGTCGTCATGTTGGAATAGTATGGAGGTGCGATTGCATCACTTGACCAAAACGCACTGGTTCGCTGATCAGGCAATCCATGGGCACGGAATATTGCCCGGTACAAGTCGGCATTGTTAGCGGCACAAAACCGCACTTTTTCTTCATCTGAGCGTTTCGGGATACCGCTTTGTAAAGAGCTATCTGTCAAAGCAAACCTGTTGATCAGAGCGGCTGACACCAAGCCGATACATTTCGCGACAAGCTGTGCGCTCAATAACTTATAGCAATCCGCGCTTCGCCAGATTGCGCATCAGCGCCGAAATGCCGAAGGTCCAGGGTGGGCATTCGGTGGAGAGACGCACAGTGTTGACGAGGGCGCCGAGCCCTGCCGAGGAGATCTCGACGACATCGCCGATCTTGTGAGTGAAGCCCTGCTTCTGCGCGTCGCGGTCCTGCGTCGGCGCAAACAGTGTGCCGAGGAAAAGCATGAAACCATCCGGATATTGATGATGGGGGCCAAGCGTCTGCTTGACGAGATCGGTCGGGTCGCGGCTGATCTGCGACATCGAACTCTTGCCGTGCAGCACGAAACCGTCCTTGCCCGACACCTTCAGGTCGAGTTCGGCTTTGCGCACATCATCGAGGCCGTAACCGGCATCGAATAGCCGGATGAAAGGACCGATCGAGCAGGAGGCGTTGTTGTCCTTGGCCTTGCCGAGCAGCAGTGCCGAACGCCCCTCGACATCGCGCAGGTTGACGTCGTTGCCGAGCGTCGCCCCCTTGATTTCGCCGCGGCTGTTGACGGCGAGCACGATTTCCGGCTCGGGATTGTTCCAGGTCGAGATCGGATGCAGGCCGACATCAGCGCCCCAACCGACGGAAGACAGCACGGGCGCCTTGGTAAAGACTTCGGCATCGGGACCGATGCCGACCTCGAGATATTGCGACCACATGCCCTCGTCGATCAGGGCCTGCTTGACCTTGGCGGCTTCCTGTGAACCAGCCTTCAGATTGGTGAGGCTGCCGCCGATCAGCGTGCTGACGCGCTCACGGATCGAGGCGGCGCGTTCCGGATTGCCGGCGGCCTTTTCTTCGATGACGCGCTCGATCATCGACTGAGCGAAGGTGACGCCGCAGGCCTTGACTGCCTGCAGGTCAACAGGCGCAAGCAGATAGGGACGCGCTTCATCCGGTGCTCCGGAGCTGTTGGCGGCGATCTCCTCCACGGAGCCGACCGCCTTGCCGCCTGCAGCGCGGACAAAGGCGGCGGCATCCTGTCTCTCGAGCAGGGCGCTCAGCGTCGGCGCTTCGCGCGACGTGATGTCGACCAGCACTCCGTCGCGAAGTGTCACGACGCTCGGCCCGCCAACCTCGGGATTCCAGATGCGGCCGACAAAAAGACCGGCCGAAGCGGCAGCATCGAAAAGGGGATGAGACATGGCAATCTTCCATCACAGGCGAGCGGGGAGCGCTCTTTAAAATTTTTCGGAGTCGTTGCCGCTCTCCAGCCCAGCGGCG
The DNA here is from genome assembly GCF_019685125.1 of Rhizobium sp. NZLR10. Lineage (NCBI taxonomy): Bacteria > Pseudomonadati > Pseudomonadota > Alphaproteobacteria > Hyphomicrobiales > Rhizobiaceae > Rhizobium > Rhizobium sp. NZLR10. The sequence continues at coordinate 121,944 of NZ_JABDWE010000014.1, forward strand.
GCCGAAATCGATCACATTCATGGAGATCGAGCAAGATACGGCTAGGAAAAAGACTTTCACGTGAGCGGATCGAACGGCGACCTTCTGGCGGATTGCAATCGCCGAAAGCACGCAAAATAACTATTTAGATACAAAATAATCATTATACTTCATATACTTAATTCATGACATGGCCGTTTTCGCCTCTTGTCTTGTCTTGACAGACGCCAGCTTTCGTTATCTGTTTTGCCCGACATGGAGGAGGCTGGCCTCGGCGGGCCGGATGAACATCCCAGGAGGATATTGCAGCGATGTTGAGATTTGCCGTCGTCGGAATCGACCATGGGCACACGTTCGATCACGTGAAGGGATTGCTTGCCTCAGGCGGCGAGTTCGTCGGCTATTGCCCGCAGACTTCGGTGCCGGCATTGCGCGAGGCCTTCGAGAAGACCTATCCCGACGTGCCGCAGATCGACCGGGAAAAGCTGTTCGAGGATCCGTCGATCGATGTCATCTGCATTGCCGCGATCCCACGTGACCGCGCCGGGCTTGCCGTCCGCGCGATGAGGTCGGGCAAGGATGTGATGACCGACAAGCCCGGCGTGACGACCTTCGCCCAACTGGAAGAGGTCAGGCGGACCGTCGCCGAGACCGGCAAGATCTTCTCGATCTGCTTTTCCGAGCGTCATTGCGTGCGCTCCGCTGTCAAGGCCGGCAAGCTTGTCGCCGAAGGCGCGATCGGCAAGGTGATCCAGACGCTCGGCGTCGGCCCGCACCGGCTGCAGCTCCCGACCCGACCGGACTGGTTCTTCGATCCCGAAGCCTTCGGCGGCATCATCGTCGATATCGCCTCGCATCAGGTCGACCAGTTCCTGTTCTATACCGGCTCGATCACAGGCGAGGTCATCGCAAGCTCGATCGGCAATTTCGGCATGCCCGACAAGCCTGATTTCCAGGATTTCGGCGAGGTGCTGCTGCGCTCCGACCGAGCGGCGGGTTATGTTCGCGTCGACTGGTTCACCCCGGAGGCGTTGCCGACCTGGGGCGACGGCCGCCTCACCATCCTCGGCACCGAAGGCTATATCGAACTACGCAAATATATCGATATTGCCGGCCGGCCGGGCAAGGATCACCTGTTCCTGGTCAACGGCAAGGAGATGACCCACATCGATTGCAGCGATGAAAAGCTCGACTATTTCGATGCTTTCACCGCCGATGTCGGCAATCGCACGCAGACGGCGATGACGCAGGATCACGTTTTCGAAGTCTGCCGCCTTTCGCTTGAAGCCCAGACGAAAGCCGCGCGGATCGGCGCTCGCTGAGGAGGATATCATGACCAGGAAATTGCGCGTCGGTGTCATCGGCGCAGGCATCGCTGCGCGGCATCTGGCCGGCTTCGGCTGGAACGAGGAGCTTTTCGAGGTTCCCGTGCTCTGCTCGCTCGACGAGGAACGCGGCAGGGCTCTGTGCGAGGAGTACGGCATCGGCGAGTATACGCAGGACGCAGATTCGCTGTTTGCCCGTGATGATCTCGATATCATCGACATTTCGACGCCGCCGAGCTCGCATTTCGAACTCTGCCGCAAGGGCATCGAATCCGGCAAGCACGTCATCTGCGAGAAACCGCTGTTCGGCTCGATCGCCGAGGTCGACGAGATGGGCCGCATCCTCGCCCGTTTCCCCGGCAGGAAGCTGATGCCGATCTTCCAGTATCGTTATGGGTCTGGCCTGCAGAAGCTGAAGCTGCTGATCGAAAGCGGCCTCGCCGGCAAGCCGTTCCTGACGACGATCGAGACCCATTGGTGGCGCGGCCCGGATTATTACGCCGTGCCGTGGCGCGGCAAATGGGCGACTGAACTCGGCGGCGGCCTTCTCGGCCATGCGATCCACGCCCATGACATGCTGAACTATGTGCATGGTCCCTGCGCTGAAGTGTTTTCCTATGGCGCGACACTGGTCAACCCGATCCAGGTCGAAGATACGGCAGCGCTTTCGGTCAAGATGCAGAATGGCTCGCTGGCGACGCTGTCGATGACGCTCGGCTCGCGCAAGGAGATCTCGCGGTTGCGCTTCTGCTTCAGCGATCTCGTCGCCGATAGCATCCTCGAACCCTATACGATGGGCCGCGATCCCTGGGTCTTCACCGCAGGAACGGAGGACCATCAGGCGCGGATCGACGCGGCGCTCGCCGCATACGTGCCCGGCGAGGACGGCTATACCCGTCAGTTCGAGCTCTTCCATAAGGCGATCGTCGAGGATACTGCGCCGCCGGTGACGCTACAGGATGCCCGCAATTCGCTGGAGCTGGTGACGGCCGCCTATTTCTCGCAGCGCACCGGTCAGCCAACGCCGATGCCGATTGCCGCCGATCATCCGCTCTATCGATCCTGGCTTCCGGAAGCAGAGCGGCGCGCGGCTGCCGGCTAGAACAGGATGATTTCAGGCCGAATCGGCCTGAAATCTGAATCCTCTTCTAAATTAAATAGTTAGAGCATGATGTTGTCCGAAAACCGCTCACACTTTTCGGCATCATGCTCTGAGCAGGGAAGGGCGCTCTCATGCTGAAATCCTTCGAACATGTCGGCATGACGGTGAGCGACATGGACCGCACTGTGGTTTTTTACTGCGGCCTGCTCGGCCTGCGCCTGCATCTGCGCAAGGTCATGGCCGACGGCTCTGAGATCGCCTTCCTCGATGCCGGCGGCGGCATGCTCGAAATCTTCGCACCGGCGGGCGGTGCGGCAAGGGCAGTGGATGTGCCGGAGGCTACCGCCGGCCTGCGTCATCTGACCTTCCTGTTCGAAAATGTCGACCAGACCTTCGCCCGGCTGGAAATGGCCGGCGTCGAGATCAAGGAGCGGCCGCGCCTGGCAATCAATGCCGAGGTGCTTCACAAGGTTGCCTTCCTGCGCGATCCCGACGGCATTCAGATCGAACTTGCCGAGAAACGGTAAGCCGTCAGCGCAAGCCGGGTCTGCCGATCGCCCTGGTTCGCGCGGTCAGCCCCGTCAGGAGATGCGCAACCAGCCGCTTGAACATCCGTCGCCATTCTTCGCTCCTCACGCTCAGCTCGCCAACTTGACGCGAATATAGCTCCGCCAGCCGCCGAGCGAGGTGATGTCTTCGGCGCCGTTCACCGCATGTGCCTCGCAAAGAAAACCGGAAACGCTCGTGCCATCGTCGAGCGCCACCTTTCCGATGCCGAGCGGCGCCGGGATCTTCTGGACGAAGCGGCCGAAGGCATCGGCCGGCAGTGCCCAGATCTCAACCTCCAGACCGCGGCCCTTGTGGCCAGGTTCACGGATGAGGCCTGGCTTCGGCGGCACCGTGTCCGGCAGCACGAAGAGACGGTATTCGCCAGTCGTGTTGCAAGTCTTGATCAGCCGACCGCCGGCGCCGGTCAGCTCATGATTGAGCGGCATGCCGGTCAGATGCGCGCCGACCACGACGATCTCGACGAAGCCGTCATCGACAGCCGCAACACGGCTGGCTTCGGGGATGGCCGCCTGCCGGTCGATGCCCAGTCCGGAGCGTGCCGCGCGATGCAGCGCATCGGCGAGCGGCGCCAGCGCATCGTCGGTAAAAGCAGACGCGATCACGGTAACGCCGCCCGGCAAACCGTCTTTTCCGAAGCCAGCCGGAACGGCGATCGCCGCGCAATCGAGCAGGTTGACGAAATTGGTGTAACGACCGAGACGGCCGTTCAGCACCACAGGATTGGCGAGCATGTCAGCGACCGTGTAGGTGGTCGGTGCGGTCGGCAACAGAAGAACGTCCGCCTTTTCCCATTCGGCTTCGGTCTTGCGGCGCAGTTCTTCCAGCCGGTAGCGGCCATTGAAGGCCTCGACCGCGGTCTTGCCCCTGGCGCCCTCGATAATCCCCCGCACCGTCGGATCAAAATCGGCCGCATTCGTGGCGAGGAAGGTCTCGACCGCCGCAAGGCGCTCGGCGACCCACGGCCCGTCATAAAGGAGAGCGGCGGCCTCGCGGAACGGCGCGTAATCGAAAGGCACGATGGTCGCGCCGAGCACTCTGGCCCGCTCGATCGCCTGGTCGTAGAGCGCCTCCACCTCCTTGTCGCCGAAGAACTCACGCTCGGCGTCGGTGAGGACGCCGATGCGCAACCTCGACACCGGCAGGTTTGCCGGCTTGGCGCGACGGGAGAAAGGATCGGCGGCATCGAGGCCTTCGGCGACAGTGCGGATCGCAACGCCGTCACCGACGGTCGCGGCAAAGATCGTAATGCAGTCCATGCTCTTGCAGGCCGGAACGACGCCGGTGTTCGGCAGAAGGCCTGGGGTCGGCTTGATGCCGACCAGATTGTTGAAGGCGGCAGGCACGCGGCCGGAGCCCGCCGTATCCGTGCCGAGCGCGAAGGCGGCCAGGCCGGAGGCGACCGTGACCGCAGATCCGGAGCTCGAACCGCCTGAAATATAGGCCGCATCGAAGACCGAACGCGGTGCGCCATAGGGCGAGCGTGTCCCGTTGAGGCCGGTCGCGAACTGGTCGAGGTTGGTCTTGCCGATGATGATGGCGCCGGCCGCCTTCAGCCGCGCAACGACGGTGGAGTCCGCTTCCGGCCGATACTCATAAGCCGGGCAGGCGGCGGTCGTCGGCAGGCCGGCGGCATCGATATTGTCCTTCACCGCAAAGGGCACGCCCCAGAGCGGCAGGCTGTTTGCCTCAGGCGCGCGCGTCATCAAGGCTTTCGCGGCAGCGCGCAGCTCTTCGTCGGGCACCGGCGTGATGAAGATCGCCGCATCCTTCGAGGCGGCGCGGCGCGTTATCACCTCTTCGATGGCATCGAGCGGCGTCAGGCCGGATTGATAGGCGGCGCGAAGGCTTGAGAGATCGAGAATGGTCGGCAGCATGTCAGCATTCCTCCAGGACGACGATAATATCGCCGGCTTTGACGTTTCTTCCCGGCCCGGCGCGCAGATCGCGGACGCGGCCTGGCGCATGGGCGGTGACGTTGATTTCCATTTTCATCGATTCGATGATCGCAAGTGTATCGCCGGCCGCAACCGGGGTGCCCGGCTCGACCAGCAGTTTCCAGATATTGCCGGGCACTGCGCTGGCGACGCCGAAGCAGCCGTCCGGAATATCTCCATCCGGGCTTTCGCCGGCGCCTTCGTCGGTGACGAAGCTGTCGAGGCCTGCTTCCTTCCAGCGCTGGCGTTCGGCATCGAAGGCTGCCTGCTGCATCGTCTTGAAGCGGCCGATCGACACCGAATTCGCCTGCAATTCCTTCTCATAGGCGGCATAGGAGAATTCGGTCTCCTCGATCCTGATGGGATAGCCGCCATGCGGGAAGGCGGCGCGCGCCTCCGTCAGTTCCTGGTTACTGACCGGGAAGAAACGGATCTGGTCGAAGAAGTTCAGCAGCCAGGGCTTGCCCCTTGCAAAGGCCGGCGTCTCCCGCCAGGTGTTCCAGACCTGGATGGTGCGGCCGAAGAGCTGGTAGCCGCCCGGCCCCTCCATGCCGTAGATGCACATATAGGCGCCGCCGATGCCGACGGCGTTCTCAGGCGTCCAGGTACGGGCCGGATTGTACTTCGTTGTGACGAGGCGGTGGCGCGGATCGGTCGGGGTCGCAACCGGCGCCCCGAGATAGACATCGCCGAGACCGAGCACGAGGTAACTCGCATCGAAGACGATGTCGCGCACCGCCTGCTCGTCGGGAAGACCGTTGATACGGCGGATGAACTCGATATTCGACGGACACCACGGCGCGTTCGGGCGCACAAGCTCCTGATACTTCCGCATCGCAAGCTCCGCATCCGGATCGTTCCAAGAGAGCGGCAGATGCACGATGCGGCTCGGCACCTTGACATCCTGCGCCGCCGGCAGCGTCGCTTCGATCTCGGAGAGCAGCCCGAGCAGCCGCTTTCGCGTCAGTGTCGTGCCGTCATAATGGATCTGCAACGAACGGATGCCGGGCGTCAGATCGACGACGCCGGGAAGACGGGCCTCGACGATCGCCTGCATCAGCAGATGCACCCGCAGCCGGAGCGCAATATCGAGCGTCATCGGCCCATATTCGACGAGCAGATTGTCGTCGCCCTGGCGGCGATAGACGACGGAAACCGGGCCGTCCTCCCTGATACCGACGATCGGCGAACCCGTCTCTTCCGCGACCCGCCGCACTGCCGGGCCGGCCATCGGGTCTTCCGGCCGCGCCACGGCGTGGAAACGGATACGGTCGCCGGGCTTGAACTGGCCCATTTTCCACTGTTCGTCGCGAGCGATCACCGCCGGGCAGACGAAGCCGCCAAGGCTCGGGCCATCGGGGCCAAGAATGATCGGCATGTCGCCGGTGAAATCGATCGCCCCGATCGCATAGGCATTGTCATGCAGGTTGGACGGGTGCAGTCCGGCCTCGCCGCCATCGCGGCGCGCCCATCGCGGGGCGGGACCGATGAGGCGCACACCGGTGCGGGCGCTGTTGAAATGCACCTCGTAGGCTGTCGAGAACAGCGTCTCGATATCGCCATCCTCGAAGAAGTCAGGTGCGCCATGCGGGCCATAGACGACGCCGACATCCCATTCGCGTGTCAATGCGGCTGGCTCCGTCGCTGGCGTCGCCGGTTCGGCCGGCGCCTGCCGGTCGAAATGCAGCACATGGCCCGTCTTCAGCGTGCCGGTGGCGTTGCCGCCGAACTGACCGAGGCCGAAAGTCGCCCGGGAGCCGAGCACAACAGGCGCGGCAAAACCGCCGGCGACTGCGAGATAGGCGCGCTGCCCCGGCCCTTCGATCGTGCCGATCGACAGAACTTGGCCAGCCCGGATCGTCACCGGCTCGTCATGCGGTACTTTTACGCCATCGCATGCCATTGGCATCCGGGCACCGGCCAGCGCGATGGTCTGCTCGGCATAAAACCTGAGCGTCGGGCCGGAGACCGTCAACTCCAGTGCGGCCGTCACATCGGCATTGCCGACCAGGCGATTGGCATGACGGAAGGAGCGCTCGTCCATCGGACCGCTCGGCGGCACACCGACATGCCAGAGGCCGAGCCGGCCCGGCAGTTCCTGGATGCTCGATTGCGCGCCAGGCGTGAGAACCTCGACGACATCGGGAACGAAGGCGAAGTCGCGCAGCGCCGTCGTCGCCACCTTGGCGCCGGCAAGCAGTTCGGAAGCGGCGATGGTTCTGAGATAATCGAGATTGGTCTCGATGCCTGATATCGATGTCGCCGCAAGTGCTACCTTCAGCTTTTCGATCGCCGCAGGCCGGTCCTCCGCCGCCACGATCAGCTTGGCGAGCATCGGATCATAGAAGGGCGTCACCTCGGTTCCCGTCTCGATCCAGCCGTCGACGCGGGCACTTTCCGGGAAGATAACCTCAGTCAGCAGGCCGGCGCTCGGGCGGAAATCGGCATGCGGCATCTCGGCATAGATCCGCATCTCGATCGCCGCACCCTTCGGCGACAGCGCCTCGGCGCCCGAGAGCACGTCCTCGCCCGCCGCCTGCCGGATCATCCATTCGACGAGATCGATGCCGAAGACGGCTTCCGTCACCGGATGCTCGACCTGCAGGCGGGTATTGACCTCGAGAAAATAGAATTCCTCGCGCTGGGGATCGTAGATGAATTCGACCGTGCCGGCGGATTCATACGAGACCGAGCTTCCCAGATCGACCGCCGCCTTGTGCAGCCGCACTCTGGTTTCGGCGGAGAGGCCGGGGGCAGGGGTCTCCTCGACCACCTTCTGGTTCCGCCGTTGCAGCGAGCAGTCGCGTTCGCCGAGCGCGATCACCCTGCCCTTGCCGTCGCCGAAGATCTGCACCTCGACATGGCGCGCTTCGGCAACGAAACGCTCGATATAGACGCGGGCATCGCCGAAGCTGGCCCGCGCGGTCCTCTGCACGCTTTCGAAGGAGGCCTTCAGGGCCGCCGCATCGGCGCAGAGCTGCATGCCAATGCCGCCGCCGCCGGCCGTGCTCTTCAGCATGACGGGGTAACCGACAGTCTCGGCCGCCGAAAGCGCCGCCTCAACGCTCTGCAACAGATCGGTGCCGGGCAGCAGCGGTACGCCGCTCGCTTTCGCCAGTTGGCGCGCCGTATGCTTCAGGCCGAAGGCCGACAGCTGCTCCGGCCGCGGGCCGATGAAGGCGATACCTTCGGCGGCGAGCCGCTCGGCAAAGCCGATATTCTCCGAGAGGAAACCGTAACCCGGATGCACGGCTTGCGCTCCCGTCGCCTTGCAGGCCGCGATGACGGCATCGACGTTCAAATAGCTTTCGGCAGCTGGCGCTGGACCCAGGCGTACGGCTTCGTCGGCAGTCAGCGCCGGCTTCGAGAAGCGATCGGCATCGGAATAGACGGCGACCGAGGCAATGCCCATCCTCTTCAATGTGCGGATGACCCGGACAGCGATTTCGCCGCGATTGGCGATAAGGACCTTGGTGAACATCGATCAGTCCTCGCCATCCCAGATCAGCACCCGGATCGGCGTCGGATCGAAGCCGTTGCAGGGATTGTTGATCTGCGGGCAGTTGGAGATGACGCAGAGCACATCCATCTCCGCCACCAGTTCCACATAGTCACCCGGTGCGGAAATGCCGTCGACGATGGTCATCTCGCCGTTCGGCTTGATAGGCACATTCATGAAGAAGTTGATGTTCGGCACGATGTCGCGCTTGCTCATGCCGTGCCTGGTCACTTCGAGCACGAAATTGTCGCGGCAGGCATGCAGGTATTTCGTGCCGTGGCCGAAACGCACGGTGTTGCTCTCGCAGGAGCAGGCGCCGGCTGATGTGTCGTGCCGGCCGCAGCTGTCGGCCGTCATGACAAGCATGACGTTGCCTTCATTCGATATGATCTTCGTGCCGGTGCCGATATAGGCGCCACCCTGCGCCCGCATCGTATCCTGGTTGGAGTAACGCTCGGCAAAGTCATTGGCGCGATAAAACAACGTGTCGATCGCCTGCTGGCCGTAGCTGTCCTCGATGCGGATCGTCTGACCTTTGCGCACGATGCCGGACCATGGCGCTTCGGCCGGAATGAAATGATCCTGCACGGCATTTTCGAGGCGGCGCGATGCGGCGGTCTTGATGAAATCGGTCATCGGCATCCCTCCTCAGGCCAGCATCGATGCGTTGTTCTCGAAGCCGCGAAAGGCTTCGGCGGTCGCCGTGCGCGAGAGGTCGTCGGCTGCGGGCACAGGTGACCGAAAGCGCGTGACGATCACCGGCTTCGGCTGATAGACCGGGTCGGGATCGAGCGGATGCGGGCAATTGGAGAAGCCGACGATCATGTCCATCTCGGCGCGCAGCTCGGCATAATCGCCGCTGTTGGAAAGCTTGCCGCGCCAGTGGAAGCCGCCGTCATCGTCGACGCGGACGGGGGCGAAGAGATTGAGAATCGCCGGAATGTCGCGCCTGGCAAGGCCGAGTTTTCCGGTGATGAGCACGAGATTGTCGCGGGTATTGCGGGTCTTGACGCCGGGGTATCTGGCGGCGTTGGAGGCAGCCGTCGATCCGCCCATCAGGCAGTCATGGGCGCCGGAACTGTCCTCGATCAGCGAAAACATCACCCGGCCCATATCCGAGAAGATGACGCGACCCTTGCCGAGCGCCGTCGTCCACTGCACCTTGACCGTATCGACGAGGTTGAGTCTTTCGCTGGTGTCGGCGGCATTCCAGGCAACGAGCGCCACGGTCGAGCCGCCTTCGCCCTGATCGATGCGGATGGCCTCGCCGCGCTTCAGCGCTGTCGACCAGTACCAGCCGCCGGGGATGGTTTCCTGGTGGATGATCGCGGCCGCATCGATTGTGGACACGGGCAGGGGGCTCGGCGCCGGCAGGGCCTTCGGCGCAAATTCCAGCCCCTTCTTCTGATGTTCCTCGTAACGCTGCCGGTTGGCGGCGATCTCTTCGGGCGAACGCCTTACATGCATCATGGTTTTTCTCCTGACGGACTGGAAGCCGGGTCGTCCCGGCGAAGGCCCAGAGAAATGACCGGGCCGTCCCGGTCGGGGCTGAAGATGGAGGGCGTGCCGGCAAGCCTCGGCGGCCAGATCGAAATGTCCTTGGTGATCGTCGCGCCGTAGCGCTCCTTCTCCTCCGGGCGGTCACGCCGGCGCTCGAAGGCGACGACGCGCGTCGCCAGCGTGAAGGCCTCGCGCATATCGTGCGTCACCATGACGACGGTCATCTGCGTTTCGTGCCAGAGGCGCTTCATCAATGTGTGAATCTCGGCGCGGATGCCGGGATCGAGTGCGCCGAAGGGCTCATCGAGCAGCAGCACTTTCGGCTTCATGATCAGCGCCTGCGCCAGCGCCAGGCGCTGCTGCATGCCGCCGGAAAGCTGCGCCGGATATTTGTCCTCGGCGCCGGAAAGGCCGACTTCGGCAATCAGCCGCCGCGCCTCGTCGACGGCGCTGCGCCGGGCGGCGCCGAAAACCTTGGCCTTGTAACGGGAAGCGGAGAATTCCCGCCCGAGCAGGACATTGCCGAGCACGGTCAGATGCGGGAAGACGGAATAGCGCTGGAAGACGACGCCGCGGTCCGGCCCCGGCTCCTGCGGCAGCGCTTCACCGTCGAGCCGGATTGTGCCCCGTGTCGGCCGCTCCTGGCCGAGCAGCATGCGCAGAAACGTCGTCTTGCCGCAGCCGGACGGACCGACAAGGGCGACGAAGGAACGCGAGGCGACGGTCAGCGACACGTCTTCGAGCACGATCTGGTCGCCATACTCCTTCCAGACCTTTTCGATCACCAGTTCGCTCATGCCTGCTTCTCCAGCTCAGACCAGGGGAAGACGGCGATGCGGATGCGATCGAGGACATAATTTATGATCACGGCGAGCAGCGTGATCCAGACGACATAGGGAAAGATAATGTCCATCGAGAGATAACGGCGCACGAGGAAGATGCGGTAACCGAGGCCGGAATCCGACGAGATCGCCTCGGCCGCGATCAGGAACAGCCAGGCGGGACCGAGCTGAAGCCTGAGACAGGTGATCAGCCGGGGCAGGATCTGCGGCAGCACGACGCGAAGGCCGATCTGCCAGGAGGAGCCGCCGAGCGTTTCCGCCTTGACGATCTGTTCGCGCGGCAGTTCCAGCGCCTTCAGCGCAAGGTCGCGGATCATCGTTGGCGCGACGCCGATCACGATCAGCGCGATCTTGGAGGCTTCGCCGAGCCCCATGGCGATAAAGAGGATCGGCAGCAGCGCCAGCGGCGGCACCATCGAGATGACGGCGACAAAAGGGGAGAGCAGCGCCCTGAGATAAGGCAGCATGCCAATCAGCATGCCGATGACAAGGGCAGTGATCGTGGAGATGCCGAGGCCGGCAAACAGCCGGATCAGGCTCGCGCCGGTATCGGACCACAGCAAGTATTGGCCGGTGCGCGGATCGGCGATGAAGGCCAGGCGGTCGATCGCGTCGGCAAAACCGGCAAGACCGGGCAGCAGCTTGTCGTTGGTGTTTTCCGCCAGCCGTGCCGCCGAGCCGAAAGTGTAGGCAACGATCAGCAGCACGAAGGGCAGCAGCGTCAAGGCAAGCTGTGCGCCCCGGCTCGGCCTCGTGTTGATCCAGCGCATGGGGAAAGCTCCGCTGATGAAAGGTTGGGCGGCGCGGGCAGGGCCGCGCCGCTGCTTGGACATCGCTCAGAGCGAACTGTCGGCGGCCGCCTTCATGTAGGTCTCGGTGAAGCGCAGCTTGACGTTGCCGCTGTCGCCGAGAACCTTGCCGTCAGGCATCTCGATGCCGATGACGTCTGCCGACGGCGCGCCATTGCCGAGCAGGCCCTTCTCGAACAGGAAGTTGCGGACGAGATCCATGGTCTTCGGCAGGCTGCCCGAGGCGGTGAAAGCAACGGCATCGGTCGGCTTGGCAAACAGCTTGGTGGCTGCAAGCTGGGATTCGAAGCCCTTGAGATCGGTGCCCGATGCCTGGCCCATCGCCTCGCGCGCAGCCTTGCCGTCGGCACTGTCGGCGGTCAGGAGCGCTGCGGTCTCATACCAGATGCCGGCGAGCGCCTTGCCGAAATTCGGATTGTCCTTCAGCACGCCGGTGTTGGCGACCATCAGATCGATGATCTCGCCTGGCACCTGCGAGCTGTCGAAGACTTTCTTGGCCGTGGGGTCCTCGAGTATGGTCGAGACCAGCGGGTTCCAGGTGACGACCGCGGTTACGTCAGCCGTCTTGTAGGCAGCGACCATATCGGCATCGGAGGTGTTGACCACCTTGACGTCGCGCTCGGTCATCTTGATGCTTTCGAGCGCGCGGGCCAGCAGATAGTGCGAGACGGAGAATTCTACGAGATTGACGTTCTGGCCTTTGATGTCGGCAAGGCTCGCCTTGTCCTTGAGGATGACGGCATCATTGCCGTTCGAGAAGTCGCCGACGATCACGGCTGTCGTATCGACGCCACCGGCAGCCGGGATCGACAGGCCGTCCATATTGGTGAGGGTCACGGCATCGAAGGCGCCGGCGGTGTACTGGTTCATCGATTCGACGTAGTCGTTGAACTGGGTGACCTCGATCTTGATGCCGTATTTGTCGGCCCATTTCTTGACGATGCCGTGATCGGCCGCGTAACCCCACGGCATCCAGCCTACATAGATCGACCAGGCGACCTTGAAATCGGTCTTCTGTTCGGCCTTCGCGATGGAGCTGAGCCCGAGCGTCAGGGAGGCCGTCAGCGCGGCCATCGATAGGATCTTCGAAAAGGTCTGCATTGAAATTCCCCTTTGCTTTTCTTCAAAAGGGATCGGCAATGACCATCGTGCCGCCAATCCCTTGGCTTACGAGGTCTCCCGGGCTTTTATCCCGCCGTGCACCCGACGGGATGTCTCCCCCGCCGGTGGCAGCTCTCGGACCAGCCGCGCCTTGCGACGCCGGAACCCTAGCCACCAACTCTGCAACTATCGAAGCAAAGTGCGTGCCAAACCATAAATCATTGATTTTATTGAGAGGGCGCTGGCATCATCTCTCACAGAAAATGCATAGTGCATGCACTTGCACAGAAAATGTGCGCATTCTGCCGCCGCCTTAGGCGCTGCTAGTTTCGGAAGGCGCCGGCGGGAACCGTCGTCACCAGTCGGATATCGCGGCGGAAGTCCGATGGCGACATGCCGGCGATGTGGCGGAAGGATTTATTGAAGGCGCTGATCGAGCCGAAGCCGCTGTCCATTGCCACCTGCAGCACGTTGGCGCCCTCGCTCATCAGCATCGCCTGGGCGCGCGACAGCCGCAGCAGCGTCACATATTTGCTGAGCGTCATACCCGTCGATCGCTTGAACAGGTTCATCGCATATTTCGGATGCAGGTCGGCAGCGCGGGCGATATCGACCGAATCGATGTCGTGCAGGAAATTGGCGGCGATGAAATCGCACATGCGGGCGACGCTGCGCGAAGAATGCGAATGCGGATGATCACCGTCGAGATTGATGGCTTGCGACGTCATCGAATAGGGTTCGAGCGCGATACGCTCGATGCGCAGCAGCAGTTCGTCGACGGCATGCTGGGCCTTGGCGGGATTGCCTGAGTTGGCATAACGGAACCAGCGGGCGAAATTGTCGACGTCGGCGGCATCCGTTGCCGAAGTCAGCAGTGTCTCGCCCTTCATCAGCCGACTGGAAATGCTGATCGGCAGGCGCAGCCGGAAGAAATAGACGAGCGGCAGATGCGCGCCGGCATAGAGCGAATCATCGGAGGATTCGTCCATCTGATGCGGCTGCCCACCCCAGAAGAGACACATTTCACCGGCGTTCAGCCGGAATTCGTGGTCGCTCATGCGATAGTGGACGCTTCCGCGAATCACGTAGTTGACCTCGACCTGCGCGTGCCAGTGCGGCATCGCCATCACCGGCGGGTGGGCATGAAACATTTGCAGCGCCGTCGGCGACCCCTCGATGCTGCTCGCTCCGGGCTGATAGATTGCCCGCACGCCAACCTTACTTTCCGCCAAATTCATATTCCCTTTTTAGGAGACAGCCGCTCCCTGACAGTTAGTTTAACCGGGTTCGTGAAAGGACGGCAATTGAAAAGGGAGGATTTTCAATGCGCTTCAAACTTCTGGCTGCCACCGCAGCTGTCGCACTGCTTGCTTCCGGCTCCGCATTCGCGCAGTCGGCCAATCTGACCATCTGGAGCTGGAATGTCGCTGCGTCGGCATTGAAGTCCACGCTTCCAGGCTTCAACAAACAGTTCCCCGATATCAAGATCACCGTCGAGGACCTTGGAAACAGCCAGGTTTTCGACAAGACGCTCGCTGCCTGTGCAGCCGGCGGCGACGGCCTGCCTGACATCGTCAGCATCGAAAATTTCGAGGCTGAAATCTTCTGGAGCCGTTTCCCGGATTGCTTCGCCAATCTGAAGGAACTCGGCTACACGCCCGAGATCCAGGCGAAATTCCCCGATTTCAAGCGTACCGAGCTTGAGGTCGGCGACGTCGCCTATGCCATGCCCTGGGATTCCGGTCCTGTCGCCGTCTTCTACCGCCGCGATCTCTACGAAAAGGCGGGCGTCGATCCGAGCACGATCAACACCTGGGACGATTTCATCGCCGCCGGCAAGAAGATTTCCGCCGCCAATCCCGGCGTCGTCATGGCGCAGGCGGATTTCAACGGCGACAGCGAATGGTTCCGCATGCTCGCCAACGAACAGGGCTGCGGCTATTATTCGACCGATGGCCAGAATATCACCATCAACCAGCCAGCCTGCGTCGCCTCGCTTCAGAAGGTGAAGGAAATGAAGGACGCCGGCACGCTGACGGCGGCCAACTGGGACGAAAAGATCCAGGCCAATACCGCCGGCAAGGCCGCAAGCCAGTTGTATGGCGGCTGGTATGAGGGCACAGTGCGCTCGACCTCTCCCGATCTCAAGGGCAAGTGGGGCGTCTACAAGATGCCGAGCCTGACGGCCGACGGCCCGCATGCGGCCAATCTCGGCGGTTCGTCGCTCGCCATTTCGGCAACCTCGGCAAACAAGGAAGCAGCCTGGAAATTCGTCAACTACGCCCTCGGCACGAATGAGGGCCAGATCACCATGCTGAAGGAATTCGGCCTGGTGCCATCGCTGCTTTCGGCTGAAAAGGACCCCTTTATCAGCGAACCGCAGCCCTATTGGGGCGGTCAGAAAGTCTGGGCCGATATCCTGGCGACGCTGCCGAAGATCGTGCCGAGCCGCGGCACCGCTTTCCAGAGCGACGCCGAAGCCATCTTCAAGGCAACGCAGACGAAATTCTTCGCCGGCGGTTATCCCGATGCGAAGGCAGCCCTCGACGATGCCGCCAAGCAGATCGCTTCGGCGACCGGGCTTCCAGTGGCACAATGAATGACGATGCCGGGCGTTTCAGGCGCCCGGCGTTTCCCGGTCATTCGTTCGTGAGGAGGAGGCTTGATGCCGTTCAGAACCCGGAGCGCCTATGCGTTCCTTGCACCCTATCTGCTGGTCTTTGCCACCTTCTGGGTCTGGCCGATCATCAATTCGTTCCTGATTTCTTTTCAGAACACCCGCATCAACCCGTGGAAATACAGTTTCCAGGCCAATTGGGGGCGGCTGTTCTACGACCCGGCCTTTTACAATGCCCTTTATAACACGCTGATCATCCTGGTGATCCAGGTGCCGGTCATGATCGGCCTTGCGACCGTCATGGCCGTGATGCTCAATTCGCCGCTCTTGAAAGCGCGCCCGCTCTTCCGCTTTGCTTTCTTTGCTCCCGTCGTCGTCGGCGAGGTCGCCTATGCAGCGGTATTCCGGCTGATGTTCAGCCTCGATTTCGGCATCATCAACAAGCTGATCTCCGCCGTCGGCCTCAGCCCGGTGTCCTGGTTCGACAATGCCAATGCCGCCATGGCGCTGATCATCCTCGCCGTCACATGGCGCTGGGCCGGCTATAACGCCATCATCATCCTTGCCGGCCTGCAGTCGATTCCGGACGATGTCTACGAGGCAGCGACGCTCGACCGGGTGAGCAAGGTACAGCAGTTCTTTCATATCACCCTGCCGCTTCTGAAACCGATCATCCTCTTCTGTGTGGTGCTCTCGGTGATCGGCACCATGCAGCTCTTTACCGAGCCTTTCCTGATTACCAATCGCGGTGGTCCGGGCGGCGGCACGGAGACCCTTGGCCTGTTGCTCTACCGCCAGGGCTTTACCTCGTTGAACTTCGGCTATGCCTCGGCGATCGCCTATACGATGGCGGCCCTGGCCGTGGTCATCTCGCTTCTCAATCTCTGGGTCGGGAGGGATCCGAAATGAAATCCAGGTCGCAATCCCTTCTCATGCGCCGGATCGCGCTGCACGCCGCACTGGCGCCGCTTGCGGTAATCTGGCTGTTTCCACTTTGGATGATGTTCGTCTTCTCGACCATGCCCGACAACGGCATCTTCAGTCCCGACATCGTGCTCTGGCCATCCACCAACTTCATCGAGAATTTCAAGAACCTGCAGGCCGATACCGATTTCGTCGGCGCCATGGTGATTTCCGTCGGCGTCGCGATCATCTATACTTTCCTGTCGGTGATGCTGACCTCGATGGCAGGTTGGGCGTTGGCGCGATACCGTTTCGTCGGCCGCTCCATCGTCATCGCCATCATCATCGGTACGATCACGCTGCCTTTCTCCGTGGTGGTCATCCCGCAATTCATCATGGTGGCGCGCGAATTCCGCCTCGCCAACACCTGGGTGGCGCTGATCGTGCCGCCACTGTTCAACTCGCTCGGCGTGCTGTTCATGCGCCAATCCTTCTCGATGATGCCGGGTGAGCTTTTCGATGCGGCCCGCGTCGAGGGCGTCAAGGAATGGCAGATCTTCCTGCGCATCGCCCTGCCGCTGGCGCGCCCGACCATGGCGGCCTTGGCGATCATCCTCTTCCTCGCCTCGTGGAACAACTACCTCTGGCCGCTCCTCATCAATTCCAGACCGGGAATGATGACGGCGCCGGTGGCATTGGGAACGCTGATCGGCCTCACCAAGGTCTCCTGGGGCGGCATCATGGCTGGAGCAGTGCTGCTAACGGCGCCGATCCTCGTCATCTTCGTGGCTCTCCAGCGCCATTTCATCGCCGGCATCGCGGCCGGCGCAATCAAGTAAACGGGGAGCTGCATGGCAGAGCTTTCACTCAGCAATATCGTCAAGCGCTTCGGCGGCTTTGAGATCATCCATGGCGCCAATCTGGAGGTGAAGGACGGCGAATTCGTCGTCTTCGTCGGCCCGTCCGGCTGCGGCAAATCCACGCTGCTGCGGATGATCGCCGGTCTCGAGGACATCACCTCCGGCGAGCTTCAGATCGGTGGCAGGATCGTTAATGACGTCGAGCCCGCCGATCGCGGCATCGCCATGGTTTTTCAGTCCTATGCGCTCTATCCGCACCTGACCGTCGAAGAAAACCTGAGCTTCGGCCTGCGGATGAACGGCAATCCGAAGGCCGATACCGAGCGGCGCGTGAGCCATGTCGCCGAGATCCTGCAAATCACCGAGCTGATGAAGCGGCGGCCGAAGCAGCTTTCCGGCGGTCAGCGCCAGCGAGTTGCGATCGGCCGCGCCATCGTCCGCGAACCGGAGGTGTTCCTGTTCGACGAGCCCTTGTCAAACCTCGATGCCGAACTGCGCGTGCAAATGCGTGTCGAGATTTCCAGGCTGCACAAGAAACTCGGCACGACGATGATCTACGTCACCCACGACCAGACGGAGGCGATGACACTCGCCGACCGGATCGTCGTGTTGCGCGCGGGCAATATCGAGCAGATCGGCGCACCGCTCGATCTCTACGACGATCCCGCCAACCAGTTCGTCGCCGGCTTCGTCGGATCGCCGAAGATGAATTTCCTGAAGGCCGTGGTGGTCGAGACGCAGCCGGGCAGGGCGGTGATCGCGCTGGAAAGCGACACCAACATGCGCCTGCCGCTGCCCGTCGCCGATCCGATCGACGCCGGTGCGAAGGTGACGCTTGGCATCCGTCCCGAACATTTCGTCGATGCGGGTATGGGCGATGCCGATCTCACCGTCGCGATCGACGTCGCCGAACATCTCGGTAACACCAGCTATATCTATGCCGCGATCGGGTCCGAGCAGTTGATCATCGAGCGGCCGGAATCGCGCGTCGCCGGCAATCGCGAGACGCTGATGGTCGGCCTTCCCGCCAGCCGCACGTTCCTTTTCGACAGGGCCGGCAAACGGCTTCGCTAAACCACAATCCCAAGGCAGAAAGACGAAAGAGGTTTCTATGACTTCCGATCAACCGATCCGCTGGGGCATCATCGGCCCCGGCACCATCGCCCGCACCTTTGCTGACGGCGTCGCCCATTCGCGTACCGGCAAACTGGTGGCAATCGCCACCCGTAATCCGTCCAAGCCGGGACTTGCAGAAAACTTCCCCGGCGCCCGCATCGTCAATGGTTATGAGGCGCTGCTTTCCGACCCGGAGGTCGATGCGGTCTATATCTCCGTGCCCCATACCGGCCATGCCGAATGGGCGATCAAGGCCGCGCGCGCCGGCAAACATATCCTCGTCGAGAAGCCGATCGCACTTTCGGCCTATGATGCCGAAGCCGTCTATTACGAAGCCAAGAAGGCCGGCGTCTTTGCCGGCGAGGCCTTCATGTACCGCGTGCATCCGCAGACGGAAAAGCTGATCGAACTCATCAAGAGCGGCGTCATCGGCACTGTCCGCATCATCCGCTCGAGCTTCGGCTTCAACATGGGCAGCTATAAGCCGGAACACCGGCTTTTCGCCAACGATACTGCCGGCGGCGGCATTCTCGATGTCGGCGGTTATCCAGTCTCGATGGCGCGGCTGATCGCCGGCGCCGCAGAGGGCAGGGCCTTCCTCGAACCGGAGAAGGTTTCGGGCGTTGCCCATCTGGGACAGAGCGGCGTCGATGAATGGGCGTCCGCCGTGCTCAAATTCCCGAACGAGATCATTGCCGAAGTCTCCTGCTCGATCATGGCGCAGCAGGATAACGTCTTGCGCATCATCGGCTCCGAGGGCCGGATCGAAGTCGCCGACTTCTGGTTCGCCTCCGGCCACAAGGGTGGCGTCGGCAAGATCGAGATCTTCAAAGGCGGCAAGCAGGAGACAATTGAGGTCAGGGAAGACCATTGGCTCTATTCCTTCGAGGCGGATGCGGCGGGTGATGCCATCCGGGCCGGCAGAACCGAATTCAGTTCACCCGGCATGAGCTGGGCGGATTCGATCGGAAACCTGCGCGTGCTCGACCAGTGGCGCGCCTCTGTCGGCCTCGAATATGGCGTCGAAAAAGCGGAGACACGCACGGCCAACATTGCCGGCGGCGCGGTGACGCGGGGCAACAGCATTCCGCAGCGCCAGATACCCGGCATTTCCAAGCCGGCCTCGGTCGTGACCCTCGGCTTCGAGTTCTTCCCGAACTTCGCCGCCGCCTCGCTGACGCTCGACGCCTTCTATGAGGCCGGCGGCAATGTCTTCGATACCGCCTATGTCTACGGGGCCGGCAAGACGGAAGCGATCTTCGGCGACTGGCATACCAGCCGCAAGGTGCCGCGCGAAGAGATGGTGCTGATTGGCAAAGGCGCGCATTCGCCGCTCTGCTATCCCGATATGATCGCAAAACAGCTCGACCAGTCGCTCGCCCGACTGAAGACCAACTATGTCGATATCTACTTCATGCATCGCGACAATACCGACGTGCCGGTCGGCGAATTCGTCGATGCCATGGATGCCGAGGTCAAGCGTGGCCGCATTCGTGGTATTTTCGGCGGTTCGAACTGGACGCGGGCGCGTTTCGATGAAGCGATCGCCTATGCCGAAAAGACCGGCAAGGCGGCGCCGGCGTCGCTTTCCAACAACTTCTCGCTCGCCGAGATGCTCGATCCGATCTGGGCCGGCTGCGTCGCCGCGTCCGATGACGATTGGAAGAAATGGCTGAACGAGAAGCAGATCCCGAACTTTGCCTGGTCGAGCCAGGGCCGCGGCTTCTTTACCGATCGTGCCGGCCGCGACAAGCGAGACGATGAAGAGATCGTGCGGGTCTGGTATTCCGAGCGGAATTTCGGTCGCCGCGACCGTGCCATCGAACTGGCCAACAAGCTCGGCCGCAATCCGATCCACGTCGCGCTTGCCTATGTGATCGCCCAGCCCTTCCCCGTCATACCGCTGATCGGGCCGCGCACCGTCGCCGAATTGGAAGACAGTCTTTCCGCGCTCGACATCCGGCTGACGCCCGAAGAGGTGAAGTGGCTGGAAGGCTGATGAAGAGAAAAGGGCGCGGTTCAAGCCGCGCCCTTTCCATATCTACTTCAGCGTCTCGGACGCCCTCTTTCTGGCTGCGTCGTCCATCAGCTCATACCACATGGCGTTGAGGACGGCGAAAGCGGCTGCCAGCGGCAGGCCGAGGATCCATGCAAAATACCACATCGTTTCGTCTCCCTTAGTAAGCGTGGCTGTTTTTGTCGGTGACGGATTTCTCGTCGACCTTGCCCCATAGAACTTTGTAGACCCAGGCCGTGTAGGCAAAAATGATCGGCAGGAAGATCGCCGACACCACCAGCATTATGAACAGCGTCATATGGCTGGAGGATGCATCCCAGACCGTCAGGCTCGATCGCGGATCGAGCGAGGAGGGCAGGATGAACGGGAACATCGAGAGGCCAACCGTCGAGATGATGCCGAAGATCGCCACCTTGCTGAAGAGCAGCGTCATTACCTCGCGCCTTGCCCGCATGGCAATGAAGGCCAGAGCCGCGCCCGCAAAGCCGAGGACGGGTGCCGCGATCATCCACGAATGGGCGCTGTAATTGGCAAGCCACGCGCCTTTCTCCAGCGACACGGTCTTCAAGAGCGGATTGGAAGGCCCGATGGTGCTGATATCGCTGGTGATGCGGTAACCGCCAACGCCGATCCACAGGAAGAGGCCGCCAAGCGCGAAAAGCACGATGGCGGCAAGGGCGGCGATGCTGCCATAACCTCTGGCACGCTCGGCAACCGGGCCACTTGCCTTCAGTACCAGCCAAGCTGCGCCATGCATCGTCAGCATGGCTAGGGAAAGCAGGCCGCAGAGCAGCGCATAGGGGTTGAGCAGAGCAAAGAACGAGCCTTCGTAGAAGATCCGCATGTCGTCGGCAAAGCGGAAGGGCACGCCCTGCAGCACATTGCCGACAGCAACGCCGAAGATCAGCGACGGCACGAAGCCTCCGATGAAGAGCGCCCAGTCCCAGCCGGTGCGCCAATTGGCGCTTTCGCGCTTCGACCGGTATTTGAATCCGACGGGGCGTAGGATGAGCGCGAAGAGGATCGCGAACATCGCCAGATAAAAGCCCGAGAAGGAAACCGCATAAAGCGGCGGCCAGGCGGCGAAGATGGCGCCGCCGGCGAGGATCAGCCAGACCTGATTGCCTTCCCAAGTGGCGCCGATGGTGTTGATCGCCACGCGCCGTTCCGTATCGGTCCGGGCGACGAAAGGCAGAAGCGTGCCGACGCCGAGATCGAAGCCGCCCGTCGTCGCAAAGGCGATCAGCAGCACGCCGAGCAGCACCCACCAGATGAGACGCAGGGTGTCGTAATCGAGGAGTTCGTGAAGGATCATGGCGGTCACTCCGCGGCCGGGACGAGGGTTTCGGAAATCAGCACGGCTTCCGGCTCGTCGTCCGGCTCCGGCCCTTGCTTGATCGCCTTGATCATCAGGCTCATCTCGATGACGATCAGCACAGTATAAAGTGCGCCAAAACCGATAATAGTCAGAAGCACGGTGCCGGCACCAAGGCTGGAGACGGCGGCAGCCGTCGGCAGCACGCCTTCGATCACCCATGGCTGACGGCCGAATTCGGCGACGACCCAGCCGAGTTCGATAGCGACAAAGGGCAGGGGGATCGCCAGCACGGCAATCCGCAGAAGCAGTGGATATTTGTCGAGATGGCGGCGCGCCGACAGCCAGAAGAAGGTGGCGGTCAAGAGGATGAAGAACATGCCGAGGCCGACCATGATACGGAAGGACCAGAAGAGCGTCGGCACGTGCGGGATCGTGTCCCGCGCGGCCTGAGCGATCTGCTCGTCGGTCGCCTGGCGCGGATCGTCGACATAGCGCTTCAAAAGAAGCCCGTAACCGAGATCATGGCCGAGATCCTCGAAGGAACTACGCACCTCCTGCGCCACCTGATCCTGCGCTGGCGCGGCACGGATCTGCGTCAGTGCATCGTAAGCTTTGATGCCATCGCGGATGCGAGTTTCGGCCTGCTGTTCGAGCTTGTCGATGCCCGGGATCTCTGTTGTCAACGACCGTGTGCCGATCAGCCCCATGACCCAGGGGATGTGCACGGCGAAATGCGTCTCGCGCGCTTCCTGATCCGGGAAGCCGAAGGCGGTGAAGGCAGCCGGAGCGGGCTCCGTCTTCCACATGCCCTCGATCGCGGCAAGCTTCATCTTCTGGTTTTCGGTGGCAAGATAACCGCTCTCGTCGCCGAGCACGACGACGGAGAGCGCCGAGGCGAGGCCGAAGGAGGCGGCGACCGTCATCGAGCGCTTGGCAAGTTCGATATGCCGGCCCTTGAGCACATACCAGGCCGAGACGCCGAGTACGAAGATCGAGGCGCAGACATAACCTGCCGATACCGTATGGACGAATTTCGCCTGGGCGACCGGATTGAAGACCACGTCGAAGAAGCTTGTGATTTCCATGCGCATCGTCTGCGGATTGAGCGCCGATCCCACTGGATTCTGCATCCAGCCATTGGCAATGAGGATCCAGAGGGCCGAGAAGTTCGAGCCGAGCGCCACCGCCCAGGTGGCGACGAGATGGCCGACCTTCGACAGCTTGTCCCAGCCGAAGAAGAACAGGCCGACGAAAGTCGCCTCGAGAAAGAAGGCCATCAGGCCTTCGATTGCCAGCGGCGCGCCAAAGATGTCGCCGACATAATAGCTGTAATAGCTCCAGTTCATGCCGAACTGGAATTCCATGACGATGCCGGTGGCGACGCCGATCACGAAATTGATGCCAAACAGCGTGCCCCAGAATTTCGTCATCTGCCGCCAGATCTGGCGGCCGGTCATGACATAGACGGTTTCCATGATCGCCAAGAGTACGGACAGGCCGAGCGTCAGCGGCACGAACAGGAAGTGGTAAAGCGCCGTCAGTGCGAATTGAAAGCGCGATAGCGCAACGATATCTAGTTCCATTTGTCTTTCTCCCACGGTCCCACGGGGTACGGAGCGTTCCTCAGCGCCGGTCGGCGCCTGAGGGCATGCGATTTGCTCAGTCCGGCCGAAGCCGGTCGAGCGCCTTTTCGAACGCCGCCTCTCCACGGCGCGAAACCTCTAGGATGCGGCCGCCTTCGATGACGGCGATGCGGTCCGCGATAACAGCCTCACGGCGGATATGCGTGGCGATCACTAGCGAGCGGCCTGCCGCCATTGCCGAGAGACGTTGGAGGACATCTCGGGCGGTGGCGCCGTCGAGGCCTTCAGTCGGCTCGTCGAGCAGCCACAGCGGCGTGTCGCGCAGGAAGAGCCGGGCAAGCGCCAAGCGACGCGACTGGCCGCCGGAAAGGCCGAGACCGCCTTCGCCAAGTGACGTATCGATCCCTCGCGGCATGGCCTCAACATCGGCAAGCAGACCGGCCGCGGCGAGCACATCCAGAAGACGGGCCTCGCCTGCTTCCGGGTTCGCAAGGGTGAGATTGCCGCGCAGGCTGTCCTCGAAGAGTTCCGTCCGTTGGGTCAGCAGCGTCGTCGTCATCGCGGCGACGCTTCCCGTCTTCGCCGGCAATTCACCGGAGAGCAGAGCGAGCAGGCTCGACTTGCCGGCGCCGCTGCTGCCGACGACGGCAAGGTGTTCGCCCTGTCGAAGCACAAGTCCTATACCCTCGAGAACCGGTACGGCGGAGTTTTCATGGAAGGCGGACACGTCAGCCAGCGAAAAGGCGTATCCCGGCAGTGGCGGCGCCAATGGTTCGGGAGCCGCCGTGGCGGTCAGCCGCGGCACAATGCGCCTTGCCGCCAGCAACGTCCGCCCAAGTTCCAGAGCACCGCGGCGCAACGCCGTAAAGGGTTCGACTGCCGCGAAGGCGACGAGCAGCCCAAGTGCGGCGACAGGCGCGGTAATCACCTTCGTTTCCGCAAGTGCGGCGACGGCGAGCAGCGATCCCGTCAACAGAAGGGTGGAGACAAGGCCGAAGCCAAATGTCAGGCCGGTCTCGATGCGGTTCAGTCGGTCGTCGGCGCAGGCGGAGTGATGGTCGGCGGCAGCGATTGCCTCTCTCTGCGCGCCAAGCCGGCCGGCCATCAGGATATCGGTCTGACCGGCGACGAGATCGATTGTCCGCGACCGCAGCGCCTCGATGCCATGGGCACGCCGGCGGGCATGTTTGCGCGCCGCGCGGCCGGCGATCAAAGGCAGGCCGAGGCCGGCACCGGCGAGAAAAAGGCCGAAGCACAGGCCGAACAATGGATGCATCAGCCCCAGCACGAGGCTTGCCGCAAGGGTAGCGCCGATCGCCACCGCGGCCGGCACGAGAATGCGGAGATACAGGGAGTCGAGCGCATCGATATCGGCCGTCAGCCGGAAGAGCAGCCTTGCAGGACGATGCAAAAGAGAGCGCGCCGCACCCGGTTCGGCGAAGCCACGAAACAGCCTTTCGCGAAGAGCGGCGAGCACGCCGAGCGTCGCGTCATGGGTCGCAAGCCTTTCACCGTAACGTGCTGCCGTGCGGACAATGGCAAGAAGCCGGATTCCCGCCGACGGCGCAAAGACGTCGAAGGTGATGGCGGCGGCGGAAAGGCCGGCAAGCGACGTGGCGGTGATGAACCAGCCGGATAGGCCGAGCAGGCCGATGCCGGCTGTGACCGTCGTCGCCGAAAGTGCGGCGCCGAGCAGGAGCGCGCGCCGGCGCTCGGCAAAAAACAGACGCAGGACCGGTTTGAGGTCTGCAGCAGATGTGCTCATTCGGCGGCCTCCCTCATCATGATATCGGCGTCGATGCGCATGATGCGATGCATGCGTGCCGCAAGCAGCGGATCATGGGTGGCAACGATCAAAGTGCGACCGTTAGCGAGCGAAAGCAGGCTCTCGGTGATCTCCGCGGCGGTCGCGGCATCGAGATGCGCGGTCGGCTCGTCGGCAAGGATGATCCTCAGATGCGGATTGCAGGCCGCACGCGCGATCGCAAGCCGCAGTGCCTCGCCGCCGGAAAGCCCGATCCCGCCCTCGCCGAGCGGCCGGCTGCCATAGGCTTCGGCCACTTTCCCGAGTCTCGCGGCGTCAAGTGCATCGGCAACATCGCCGCGCAGCACGCCGGGTCTGCCAAGCGCGATATTCCCCGCAATGGTGCCGGCAAAGATATGCGGCTTCTGGCCGATCCACGCCATGCCGCCGCGCAAGAGCGCGGCGGTATCATCCGCAAGCTCGAGGCGGCCGATGACGATGCGGCCGCCGGTGCAGGGCGCCAGCCCCGCCATCAGCGAAAGCAGCGTCGATTTGCCGGAACCGCTGGCCCCGAGAAGCGCCAGATGTTCGCCGGCGGCGATATCGAGGTTGAAATCGCCGAGGATCAACGGTTCGTCGGCGCCATAGCGAAAGGCGAGATTTTCAAGTCGAATGGCCGATGCTTCGGCGACGACAGGTACCGCTGACGCGATTTCGGCTGCTCCTCGAATAGACGGGCCGCCGGCAGTCAGACCGTCCAGCGCCTTCAGCGCTGCTTCGCCGGCCGCCCGATCGTGCCAGACTGCCGAGAGTTCACGCAGCGGCTCGAAGAAGGCCGGCGCCAACAGCAGGATGAACAGGCCCTCGGTCAGGTCGAGCCGGCCGACCCAAGTGCCGAAGCGGATTTCGCCGAGCAGGCTGAAGCCGACATAGACGGCAATCATCGCCACGCCGAGCGCGGCGAAAAGTTCGAGCACGGCCGAGGAGAGGAAGGCGATCTTCAGCACCGCCATGGTGCGCACGCGCAGCGATTGCGCCTCCCGGCGCAGCCGCAGCGCCGTTGCCTCAACCGCATCGAGCCCACGGATCGTCGCCAATCCACGCAGCCGATCGAGCAGGAAACCGTTGAGGCCACCGGTCGCAACGAGTTGTCTTTCGCTGGCCGCCTGGGCGCGCCAGCCGATCAATGCCATGAAGATCGGGATCAGCGGCGCGGCAAACAGCAAAACCAGCGCGGCGATCCAGGAGACCGGAAAGAGGACGGCAAGAATTATGAGCGGCACAAGGCTCGCCTTTATACGCGCCGGCTGGAACCGGGCGAGATAGGGCACGATGAGTTCGGCCTGCTCGCCAAGCACGCTTGCGGCTTTGCCGGACGCCGGCCTGCCGCGATCGATCGGCGATGATATCGAGAGTGCCGCAGCGGCGGCCCGCCGCCTGCGGCTGAGCTCAGCGCGCGCGACATGAAAGGCTAGGCGGCCGCCAGCCGCGTCGAGGCAGCTCCTTGCAAATCCGAGCAAGAGGATACCCAAGGCTGGCCAGAGGACGTCCTGCAATGCGCCGCCATCGGCGATGCGCCCGACCGAGACTGCCAGCAGCCCGGCCTGAGGAATCCAGATCGCGGCCGCCAATGCCTGCAGCATCGCTGCTCTGCGCAGCCCGTTTTTCGCGTCATTCGGGCCGGTGATGGACGAGACGGTATCGCCGTTCGGCACCGGTTCGGTCTCTCCCCTGTCCGTCGCGTCGAAGAAAGCGGTGCTCATGGCGCTAACTCTTGTTCGCAGGATTCGGCCGGCGGCTGCGGCCGAGCGAAACGACCCGGTCCTTGGCCTCCAGAAACTTTGTCACTTTCGCGCCCAGCGAGAGTAGCGTTGCGAGCCTTTCGGTTTCAAGTTGTTTTACATCTTCATACCAATGCGTCAGCTGCTCGATCAGCGTGTGCATCTCGCTCATCCGCGACTGCGCATGCCGTTCGGCCTCGCTGGCCGGCCGCTGCATCAGGATCTCCCGCAGAACCGACAGCGTCGGATCGACTTCGCGTTTCTTTCGCTCCTCGGCGAGCGTCCGCAATATGAGCCAGACATCGTCGGGCGTGGTGAAGAAATCGCGGCGATCGTCTGGCTTGTGTTTGAGGATAACGAGGTTCCAGGCCTGCAGTTCGCGGAGGCTCATCGACACGTTGGAGCGCGAAATGCCGAGTGAGTCGGCGATCTCCTCGGCGCAGAGCGATGCGGGGGAAACGAAGAGCAGCGCGTAGATCTGGCCGACTGTGCGGTTGATTCCCCAGCGGGAGCCCATTTCGCCGAAGTGGAGAACGAAGGACTGGACAAGAGGCGGCAGGTTCATCGTTGTTTCCGTTGCGTCTGTGATTTCAGAAATTTCTGAAATCACTATACTGACTTTCGCACCTCGCCGACAACCGGCAAGGCGGCCCTGCGTCAATTTGGACGTCCGTTCGTTGATCGTGCGTCAGATATAGCCTGACGCGGCGTGGCTGGATTTGATTTGGGTCAAGTCCGCCGCACTTTGCAGCAATAATGCAGAAACGCCCGGCATTGCGTTGCGCATGCCGGGCGTTCTCATTGGACGGTGACGTGTGGAGGCGGCTGGAGTGCCGTCAGGCTCAGATCAAGCCGGCCAGAATGCCGACGCCGGATATCGCTGCAATACCACCAGCCGCACGCGTGACGAAGACGCCCTGACGTTCGCCGGCGCGGCCGATGACGTAACCAAGGGCGAGGCCGCCGACATGCAGCAATGCGGTCGCCATCATGAAACCGGCGGCATAAGCGGCACCGGCGGCATTCTCCGGCATTTCCGCGCCGTGGGCGTGGCCGTGGAAGATCGCGAAGAGACCGACGACACCCATCGCAACCGCAGTCGGAGCCTTGACGTTGAGGGCAACGATGGCGCCGAGGACGACGACGGAAAGCGCGATGCCGGTCTCAACGAAGGGAACATTGACGCCGGCAACGCCGAGGGCACCGCCGAACGCCATCACCAGAACGAAGGTCGTCAGCACCAGCCAGATGGCGCGACCACCGAGCTGAAATGCGAAAACGCCGACCATCACCATGGCAAGGATATGATCGAGACCGGAAACCGGATGACTGAAGCCATGGATAAAACCGGACGTCTGACCAACACCGGTATGTGCATAGGCGACGGCTGGAAGCGCGGCGGCAGCCAAGGCAAGCAGGCCGCTCTTGAGTGCTGATTTCATGGCTCATTCCCTCGTGAGTTTTCGAATATCCTGCCACCGCCAAACACAGGCACGGCTCCATGTCGCGCGCATCACGCTAGTTCAAAGAATTCGTGCCGTCAACGAAAATGCCATGAAATAGCAAGGCAATTCAATTGCTTATCTGATAGGCAAATGCCGTTTTCGATAGCTTCTCCCGTTAACCCAAGATCCACCTGGAAACCGCCCCGCACAGGGGCTATCAATCATCGGCGGAGACGGCGCAAATGGCCCGCAACGGAGGAGACGCCCATGACGAATATCGAACGGCCGCTGGCGATCAGCGCGCCCGAGCCACGCACGCTCGATCTGATCTTCAACGACAAGGCGCGCGCCGAACTGCATGCGAAATACGAAATCGTCGAGGCCGATCCCGAGAATATCGCCGGGCTCGGTGACGAGATCCTCGCCAGGACACGTTATATCATCGGCCAGCCGCCGCTTTCGGCGGAAACGCTGGCCAGAATGCCGGCCCTGCGCTCGATCCTCAACGTCGAAAGCAATCTTCTCAACAACATGCCCTATGAGGTGCTTTTTGAGCGCGGCATTCATGTCGTGACGACAGGCCAGGTTTTTGCCGAGCCGGTCGCCGAAATCGGTCTCGGCTTCGCGCTGGCCTTAGCGCGCGGCATCGTCGATGCGGATGTCGCTTTCCGCCAGGGCTTCGAACTCTGGGGAGGGGAGGGCAATGCGAGCGCCCGGCTGATCGCCGGTTCCGAGATCGGCATCGTCGGCTTCGGCGATCTCGGCAAGGCGCTGCGCCGGCTGCTGTCCGGCTTCAGGACGCGCGTCAGGGTGTTCGATCCCTGGCTGCCCCGCTCGATCCTCGAGGAAAACGGAGTCGAGCCGGCAAGCCTGGACGATGTTCTGACAAAGAGCGATTTCGTCTTCGTCGTCGCCGCCGTCACCAGCGAAAACAAGGGATTTCTCGGCACCGAGGCCTTCGCCAGCATGCGCAGGGGCGCGGCCTTCATCCTGCTCAGCCGCGCCGACGTCGTCGATTTCGAAGCGTTGATGGCGGCCGTCTCGTCAGGCCAAATCGTCGCGGCAAGCGACGTCTATCCGCAAGAGCCGCTGCCGCCCGATCATCCGGTGCGGAGCCTGAAAGGCTTCATCCGCTCGGCGCACCGGGCCGGAGCGCTCGACAGCGCCTTCAAGAAGATGGGCGACATGGTACTCGAAGACATGGACCTGATGGATCGCGGCCTACCGCCGATGCGCTGCAAGCGGGCGGAACGCGAAACGGTTTCGCGCATGCGTTCTAAACCGGTCGCGGTGAATTAAGCCAGGAGAGGCGCCACCTCAGGCGGCGCGCTGCTCACTTCCCTGGATCGCGGCGAGCTTCCAGTCTGCGCCGGGCTTGCGCACGAAGGTCCAGACCTCAGTGCTTTCGCTCGGGCGGCGATCGTCGCCGGAAACGACGCGGCCGCTGTCGCGTTCGACCATGGCATCGATCGAGGAGTAACGCATGGCGAGAGTCGCATATTCCCCGCCATCTTCGCGCCAGGCCTCGGCGATATCACCCTGCAGCAGCTTGACGTCGGAGACCCGGTTACGCACGCCGTTGGTGGCGTTTTCGCCGAGCTCCTCGGCAAGATAGGACATTGCCTCAGGCGTCGTCAGCTTGCGCAACGTACCGTAGTCTTCGGCACCGTAAGCGGTCTGAACGTCGGTCAGCAATTCCTCGAACTGGTCGAGATCGGCCTGCGCGAGCCCGATCTCGTCGCTCGGGCGGTTGCCGCGCGAGGACGAACCTGAACCGGCAGCCGAGCCAATCGTCGGGACCTGGAAGGACGAGTTGCGTGCTGGCGACATGCCATAGGACTGGCTAAAGGAGCCGCTTTGGCCACCGGCACCGTAGGAAGGCTGGCGGCGGTTAGCGAAATAACGCATGGCGAGCACGATGGCGCCGCCGATCAGCGCGATCTGCAGAAGCATGCCGAGGAAGCCGAAGCCGCCGCCGAAACCGTGACCGAGCAGCATGCCGAGGAGGCCGCCGGCAATCAGGCCGCCGATCATCGAACGGCCAAAGCCGCCGAAGAGACCGGGGCGTTGGGCGCCGAAGGGCTGCTGCGCGGTCGCAGGTGCCGTCGTCTGCGGACGCGGCGTCATCGATCGTTCGATCGGCGCGACGGGGGCGGGCGCGGTTTGGGTGACAGGTGGAGCCTGGAAGGTGCGGGTACCGCGGCTTCCGAAACCGCCGCTGCCGGCCCGGCGCGCTTCTGCATCGTCAAGGGAAGCAAAAACGGTTGCGCTCGTCAGAGCGGCAATTGCCGCGAACTTGGCAAAACGCGAAATGGCACTCGGCATTCCTGATCTCCTGTCATGCGCAGTCACGGCATGTCAGGATAGAATATAGGTACTCTTTCGCAGGTTTGAAGTTTTTTCACCGCCTTACTGGCAGACATCGACCCAGCTGGCGCCGGTCAGCTCGGCCAGCCGCCCGGTCTCGATGCGCACGGCCGAATTCGTCGAGCCGGCCGCGGGCACCACTTCATCGAAGCGTTTCAGCGAGATATCGCAATAGATGGGCAGCGGCGAGGGCAGGCCGAAGGGGCAGACGCCGCCGACCGGATGGCTGGTGACCGCCACCACCTCTTCGGCGTCGAGCATGCGTCCCTTGGCTCCGAACGTGTCCTTGAATTTGCGATTGTCGAGCCTTGCCGTGCCGCCGGCAACGACCAGCATCATCTGCTCGCCGACGCGCAGGCAGATCGTCTTGGCGATCTGGGCGGGCTCGACGCCATGGGCTTCAGCGGCAAGCGCTACCGTCGAGGAGCTCTCGGCGGTTTCGATGATGTCGATATCGGGTGCATGCGCACGCAGGAAAGCGCGGACGGATTCAATGCTCATGGCCGGATGCTAGCGCATCGGCCCGGAAATCGGAACCGATTTTCGGAAAGCACGATGCGCGGATCGAAAGTGCTGCAGCGTCCCTTGCGCGTCTCGAAGAGCGCGGCGCTGCAGGAGGAAAAGCGCAATTTGCAGCGCAAAAGGCACAGGCCGAAAACCGCCGCTTGCAAGTCGCCCAGACATCGTCATAATAATTTTGCACACGTGCTCAATTTTGTCATTCGGCCGTTACATCGAAGCCTTAGAGCGGACATCGTCACGTTTTCGTGGGGTTTCGGAGCGGCCATCATCAGCAGTGCTGACCCGCCAAGAGGCTTCACACTGCTCTTCTAGGGAGACGAAGAAAATGACCATCTTGCCGACACTGAAATCCCTTGCCGTCGCGGCCGCCATCCTGGCCTCGAGCTCTGCAATTGCGCTCGCCAAGGACGTTCACATTAGCGTCTGGGCTGGCGGCACCGGCCCTAACGACGTCTATCGCCTGGACGCCATCGAGATCGCAGCCCAGCAGCTGCAGCGCGAAGCCGCCCTCAAGGGCGAAGACCTGAAGATCACCGTCGAGAAGAAGCCCTATTCCGCCTGGGAGGACTTCAAGCAGGCGCTGACCCTTGCCGCGGAAGCCAAGACCGCGCCGAACATCGTCGTCAGCGGCCATGAAGACATCGCGCCCTGGTCGCAGGCAGGCCTCATCGTTCCAATCGAGGATTACGTCGATCTCGACTCCTGGCCGCTCAGCGACATCTATGAAAACCTGTTGAAGATCGCCTCTTACAACGGCACCGTCTACGGCATTCCGCAGGATGCCGAGTCCCGTCCGATGTTCTTCTGGAAGCCCTACATGAAGGCGATCGGCTACAGCGACGCCGATCTGGATGCGTTGCCGCAGAGTGTGCAGGACGGCAAGTATACCATGAAGAACCTGCTCGAAGACGCCAAGAAGATGCAGGACAAGGGCCTCGTCCAGCCCGGCTACGGTTTCTATCCCCGCACCAGCAACGGACCTGACTACTGGCAGTTCTACACCAGCTTCGGCGGCACGATGGAAGAAGGCGGCAAGCTCGTTTTCGACAAGGCCGCGATGACCCGCACCTATCAGTTCTTCGCCGATGCTGTGAAATCAGGTGTCACCAAGAAGAACCATATCGGCATGCCGGGCGACCAGTGGTGGAAGGAAGTCGCCACCGGCAAGGCTGGCATCTGGGACGGCGGCACCTGGCACTATGCCCGCCTCGTCAACCAGGAAGGCCTCAAGGACTTCTTCGGCAATGTGATCTTCACGCTGATCCCCGCCGGCGAAGGCGGCAAGGCCAACACGCTGACCCACCCACTGGTCTACCTGCTGACCGCAGGTCACGACCAGGAAGACACCGAGATCGCCGCCCAGCTGGTCAAGATCGCCTCCGAGCCACGCACCAACGCGCTTCATGCGGTCAAATCGGCCCATCTCGGCATCTCAAAGTCGGAATCCACCGTCGACTTCTACTCGGCCGACCGCTGGACCCGCGAAGCCACCGAGCGCCTGCTCCCGCATGCCAATGCGATGCCGAACAATTCCGATTTCGGCAAATACTGGAACATCATGTGGAAGAACCTCGAAGCGTCCTGGACCGGCGCCAAGACCGTCGACGCCGCCGTCGGCGATGCCGAGAGCGAGCTGAAAAGCACGCTCGGCGACAAGATCGTCATTCGCTGAAACAGCCTCCGGGTGACGGCAACCCCGCCGCCCGGTCGGTTCCGCGAGGAGGCCTTCCATGAAATCGTCCAGAACGCTCGGACTGGTGATGATCGCGCCTGCGGCGGTCATGATCATCCTGTTCTTCCTGATGCCGGTGGTTCTGACGGCAGTCTTCTCGATGACCAACATGACGACGGCGACCGGCATTTCCGGCGGCGTCTACCAGATCGCGCCCAACTCCCTGATCGCGCTGAAATCGGCGATGCCCGAGATCGCTGCCGAGATGGCCGAACCGCGCTACACGATCGACGAGGCGGGCCTCGCGGCCGTCGAGGGCCTCGGGATGGCGCCGGGAATTGTCGCGGAACTGCGCGCCAAACATATCGGCGAGGTCTTCCCGGCACGCCGCGATGTCGAGCGCATGATCAAGGATCTCGCCGAGCGACCTTCGACACGTGAGGTCAAGCAGACCTCCGAACAGTTCAACCGTTCCGTCCTCAACACCCGCTTCGACAGCAAGGAGCAGCTCTTTTCAGCGCTGGACAATCTGGGTTTCAAGCTGACGCCGGAGCAGAAGGAAATCGTCGCCAAGACCACCTATACCGGCTGGACTTGGACGACCGAGAATTTCTCACGCATGGCCAGTTCGCCCGACATGGCGCGTGTGCTTTTCAATACCGTGCTCTATGTCGCGCTGGTGCTGACGCTCTTCAATGTCGGTTATGCCCTGCTGCTTGCCATCTGGACACATTATATGCCGCCGACGCCTGCCTCGATCTTTCGCGGCATCTGGCTCCTGCCGCGCATCACGCCCGTCGTCATCTACGTGCTGCTGTGGAAGTGGCTCGCCTGGGACAGCGGCTTCATCTCTATTTTGATGGGCAAGTTCGGCTACCTCCCGAAGAACTACCTGCTCGACACCGCCTATAATGCCTGGTTCTTCGTCGTGCTGATCAACGGCTTCATCGGCGCTTCGATGGGAATGCTGGTGTTTTCCTCGGCAATGAAAGCCATTCCGAAGAGCCAGTTCCACGCGAGCGAGGTCGACGGCGCCTCGCGCTGGCAGCAGATCCGCTACATCATCCTGCCGCAGATGCGCTGGCCGATCCTCTTCGTCACCTGCTACCAGACGCTGTCGCTGCTCGCGTCGTTCAATGAAATCCTGCTTGCCACCAATGGCGGGCCGGGCAACGCCACCGAGGTATGGGCGCTTGCGGCCTATCACACCGCGCTCCGGAATTATGCCGGCAATCTCGAATACGGGCTGGGCGCAGCCATGGCGCTGGTGCTCGTCGTCATCGGCGTGACGCTGTCGCTCCTCTATCTGCGCGTCTTCAACTACGGCACGCTTGTCGCCAAGCCCCTGATCGAGGATTGACCATGGCCGAACGCTCGCAGCCCTCGGCAAACTATCGCAGTTGGCCTGTCATAACGGCGCTGACCATCGTCAGCCTGCCGCTGCTGCTGATGTATGTCTATCTGTTTCTCGACACCGTGACGGTGAAACAGCCGGATGCCTTGCTGCCCTCCGGTTTGACACTTAATCACTGGCGCTTCCTGTGGCAGACGACGGCGGGCAAGGCGAACATCTGGCAGGTGACGCTGAATACGCTGCTGTTTTCAGCCTGCACCACCAGCCTGGTGCTCATCATCTCGTCGATGGCCGGTTATGTGCTGTCACGGCTGAATGTGCCGGCGCGCGGCTTCTTCCTCGCCGGTGTCATGGTGCTGCACGCCTTCCCGTCGGTGACGCTGATCATCGCCATCTTCATCGTGCTGCAGATGATCGGCCTCTACAACTCACTGATCGGCGTCATCCTGGTGAAGGCGGCGATCGACCTGCCACTCGGCATCTGGCTGATGAAGGGCTTTTACGACACCGTGCCGTGGGAAATCGAAATGGCCGGCGTCGTCGACGGCGCTTCGCGTTTTCGGGTCTGGCGCAGCCTCGTCCTGCCGCAGGTCAAACCCGGCATCATGGCGCTCGGCCTGTTCTCTTTCCTCTCCGGCTGGGGCGAGTTCATCCTGCCGCAGGTGCTGGCGCCGGGCAATCAGGTGCAGGTGCTGTCGGTCTATCTCGCGGGCTTCCTCGCCGACGACAACAATTACGATTTCAATATGTTCAAGGCGGTCGGCCTCTTCTATCTCATTCCGGTGCTGATCGCTTACGCACTCTTCAACAAATATCTCATGAACATCTATGGCGGCGGGAGCAAAGGCTGATGCGCATCCTTCTCGACAATTTTTCGAAGAGCTTCGGCTCCACCAAGGTCATCGAGAACATGCAGCTCGAAGTCGGCAACGGCGAGATGCTGGCGCTGCTTGGCCCTTCCGGCTGCGGCAAATCGACGACGCTTTTTTCGGTCTGCGGCATTCACCGGCCGACCAGCGGACGCATTCTCTTCGGCGACCGCGACGTTACGGACCTGCCGAGCCAGGCCCGCAATGTCGGCGTCGTCTTCCAGTCCTATGCACTCTATCCGCACATGACGGTTGCCGAGAACATCGGCTTTCCGCTGAAGGTGAAGGGCGTCAACGCCGCCGAAATCCGCAGGGAGGTCGAGCGCATTTCCGAGCTTGTTCATATCAGCAATCTCATGGAACGCCGTCCAGCGCAGCTTTCCGGCGGCCAGCAGCAGCGCGTGGCACTGGCGCGGGCGCTGATCCGCAAGCCCGACGTGCTGCTGCTCGACGAGCCACTTGCCAATCTCGACGCCAAGCTGCGTCTCGAAATGCGCTCGGAGATCCGCCGGCTGCAGCGCGAGACCGGCATTACCGCCATTCTGGTCACCCACGATCAGGTTGAGGCGATGAGTATGTGCGACCGCATCGCCATCATGCGGGAAGGCGAGATCGTTCAGATCGCCACGCCGGCCGAGATGTACAATGATCCGAAAACCGCCTTCGTCGCCGGCTTCCTCGGCAATCCGCCGATCACCTTCCTGCGCGGCGTCGTGGACAAGGGCGTCTTCGCTATCCCGGAAAGCGAGATCCGGGTGCCATTGCCCGGCTCCGTCGGTGCCGCCGAGGGCACGAAGCTGATGCTCGGCGTCCGGCCGGAGCACTTCACCCCGGCGGGCGACGTCCCCGTCTCCGGCAAGGTCACCTTCGCCGAAACGCAGGGTCGCGAGAACCTCTACGACGTGGCGCTTGCCGGCGGGCCGCTGCTGCGCTCGATCCAGCCGGTGCGCAGCGACATCCATGTCGGCGACGATGTCCGCTGGGCGATCGACAGCCGCGGCGTCTTCGTCTTCGACGAACATGGCAGGAGGCTCTGATGACCCGCGATTTCCAGGCATTTTTCACCCGTCACGGCTGGCCGACGGCCAAGGGCCATCTTCCCTTCTGCATTGGCCATCGCGGCGCCAGCGGCCATGAACGCGAGAACACGATCACTGCCTTCCGCCGCGCCGCCGAACTCGGCGCTGAGATGTGGGAGCTGGACACGCAGCTGACCCGGGACGGCGTCGTCGTCGTCTCGCATGACGACCATCTGGAGCGTGTCTTCGGCATCGACCGCCGCATTTCCGAAATGACGGCGGCCGAACTCGCAGCCCTCGACGGCGTCGACGTGCCGAGTTTTTCGGAGGTGGCTGCACTCGGCCGCGAGACTGGAACCGGTCTCTATGTCGAGCTTAAGGCGCCCAGGACCGGCATGCTCTGCTGGCGGCATCTTGCCGAGATGAACCAGCGTTTTGCCTGCCTCGGCTCCTTCGATACGGCGCAGGTGCGCGAACTCCGCGACGCGGCCTGCGACTTCCCGCTTTCGGTACTGATCCGCGTCGGCCACGATCCACATGGGCTCGGCGACGAGGCCGGCGCCGATATCCTGCATCTCTGCTGGGAGAGGGCAGGTGAGCGGCCGCAGGATCTGGTGACCGAAGAGCTGATGCACCGCGCTTTCGAGGCGGGCCGCGAGATCGTGCTCTGGCACGAGGAGCGGCGGACCATTCTTAATGACATCATGAAACTTCCGGTTCTCGGCATCTGCACGGATCTGCCCGATCTGATGCGGCCGTCGGCGGTTGAGGAAAAAACAGTTGGCAGACAGGGATAAGGGACCGCGCAAGGTAACCTCCTTCGACGTGGCGCGTGTGGCCGGTGTCTCGCGCGCCGCGGTGTCGCGCGCCTTCACGCCCGATGCCAGCGTCTCGCCAAAGACACGCGAGAAGGTGTTTGAAGCCGCCAAGGAACTCGGCTATCGGGTGAACTATCTTGCTCGGAGCCTGACCAACAAACGCTCCGATCTCGTCGGCCTCGTCGCCGCCGGCCTCGACAATCCGTTCCGCACGCTGCAGATCGAGAACCTGGCAAGGGTGCTGATCGCCCGCAATTTCCGCCCCATCCTGCTGCCGACCTCGCAGGAGGCGGATACGTCGACGGTCATTGGCCAACTGCTGCACTACGCCGTCTCAGGCGTCATCGTCACCTCGGATGCCCCGCCAACCGAAATCTGCGAGCAATGTGCGGCCGAAGGCGTGCCGATCGTGCTCATCAACAAGGGCAACGACATCCCGTTCGTCGACCGCATCATCTCCGACGATCGCATGGCCGGCCATCTCGCCGCCAGCCATCTGATCGGCTGCGGTGTGCAGAGGCCCGCCGTCATGGCGGCTCCTGCCATATCCTATACGGCGCGGCGGCGCAGCGAGGCGTTCCTTGCGCGCTGCAAGCAGCTCGGCACCGAGGCGCAGTTCCTGCAGCTCAGGGTCAACGACTACAAGAGCGGCTATGATGCCGCAGCCGAACTCGCCGCATCCGGCATCGACGGTTTGTTCTGCGCCAATGACTACATGGCCTGCGGCGTGCTCGACCGTGTCATGCAGGGCCGCGGCCGCGATGATGCACCGCCGCTCTCCATCATCGGTCACGACGACATTCCACAGGCAAGCTGGGCCGCCTACGACCTCACGACCATCCGCCAACCCTGCGACATTCAGGCCGCACAGACGGTCGACCTGCTGATCAGCCGGATGGCCGAGCCGGATTTGACGGCGCGTGTCGAATTCACGCCGGTGACACTGATAAAAAGAAGGACCGCCTGATGAATTCCGCATTCGACGCCGCTGCCATCCACGCCCGTGCTGAGGTCGCGATCGCCATCGCCCTCGAGGTCGGACGGGAAGCGGCCCGGTTTCGGCGCGACTCGAACTCCGGCACGCTGGCCGTCGAGAACAAGGGATTGCAGGACTTCGTCACCATCGCCGACAGGAAGGCCGAACAGGCGATCCGCGATGGGCTGCTCTTACGCTTTCCGGGCGATACGTTCATGGGCGAAGAGAGTGGCGGGCGATCGAGCGAGGCCGGCACCTGGGTCGTCGATCCGATCGACGGCACGACCAACTATATCAGGGGCTTCCGGCATTGGGGCGTCTCGATCGCCTTCGTCGTCGCCGGCAAGGTCGAAATCGGCGTGGTCTACGATGCCACCGAGGACAAGGTCTTTCACGCCGTCCGCGGCGGCGGCGCCTTCAAGGACGGAATTCCTGTCCATGCAGCGGCGACCGCCGATCCCGCCAATGCGCTCGTCATTCTCGGCCATTCCCGCAAGACGAGTTTTGACGACCATCTTGCGCTCTCCAAGCGGCTCCACGAACGCGGCATGGACTATCGCCGCACAGGCGCGGCCGCCATCGATCTCGTTCGCGTCGCCGAGGGTGCTGCCGATCTCTATTA
The DNA here is from genome assembly GCF_019685125.1 of Rhizobium sp. NZLR10. Taxonomy (NCBI): domain Bacteria; kingdom Pseudomonadati; phylum Pseudomonadota; class Alphaproteobacteria; order Hyphomicrobiales; family Rhizobiaceae; genus Rhizobium; species Rhizobium sp. NZLR10. The sequence continues at coordinate 160,208 of NZ_JABDWE010000014.1, forward strand.
CGAACGCCATCTCAATGCCTGGGACATGCTCGCCGGCGCGCTGATCGCCGAAGAGGCCGGCGCCACGGTGGCGATGCCGCCGGTCGACAGGCTGCTTGCGGATGGCGGACCGGTCATCGCCCACTCACCGGGGCTGGCCGGCGAATTCGCCTTCATCCTCGACATCGAGGGGCTCACGCCCAACGGTTAATCCGCCATGCGTCGGCGCCAGGCGCGTTCGGTCGCCGGTGCCTCGTCGGTGGTGATCTGGTCCGGCTTCAGGGCCATCAGCGCCTGGAAGTTCCGCCATTCCTCTTCGCTGAAACCGGCCGCCGGATCCTTCAAGGTAAAGGTCCAGGCATCGACCCGTTTGCCTTCGTCCTGGCAGAGCGCGATCATATCGAGACCTCCATTGGCGGCGGCAAGGATCAGCGGCCAGTGGAGATAGACCGTGTCCGGTTCGGTCGGGCCGCGCAGATCGGCGCGCAATGCCGTCTCGACAGCCTTCCAGCCGCTGGCGTTCCCGATATCGTAGAGCTTGTCGGTCGGATCGATGCCGCGCAAGAGATGCGGAAGCTTCTCCTTGACCGCGACGATCAGGTCGAGACTGCCGCCGCTGACGATCACCGAGGCGGCGATATCCCGGAAATGCTCGGCAAGATGCTCGATGCCGCCGGCGCCGATCGCTTCGAAATCGTCCTTCATGTCGAATTGCAGCAGTGCGGCCGGATGCGTCGATTGCATCATGGCGGCGAGATCCTCGCTCAGGATGAGCGGCCGGCCGCCCTCCTGCATCCTGATATCCCGGAGGTCGGCGAGGCTCTTCTCAACGATCGGCCCATATCCTGTCGTTTCGCCTTCGAGATCTTCGTCGTGCAGCACGACGAAACCGCCATCGGCGCGCACCCGCAAATCGAGTTCCATCGAGGCACCTGCTGCAAATCCCTCCGCCATGACCTCGGCGGAAAACAGCGGATCGGCAAAGCGTTTGCGCAGCCGGTGCCATTTCAGACGGGTGCGATGTCCCTCATGTGAAATCTCCAGGCCCTGGGCATCCAGCAATCTCGTCATCTGCACAAATCTCCGCGATGCTACTCTCCTGCCTTGACGCGCCGTGATTATCAAGGGCCGGATACGGCTTTCAGCGGCAGTAGGCCTCGCATATCGCCTCCGCAGCGGCGGCGACATCCGTGGGATAACCGGCCTGCCTGAGGGCGGCGCCATAGGCCACGACGTTCGACAGCACCGCCTGGAATGCGGCGCGCGGACCTGTATGGTTCAGCCGGACGAGGCGGGCCGGCGCGGTTCCCACACCTTCGGTCAGCTCCACTCCCAGCCGCCCCGCGGCGGCGATCAGCGCATCAGGCGCCAGTGCCTTCGGCATCGGCACCGCCGTCACCAGGTTCGAAGCTTTGGCTGCCGGCACCCAGACCCCCACGCCGAGCGCTGCAAGCCCCGCCCGTGTTGCCGATGCTGCCAGTGCATGGCGGGCGACGACATTCTCCAGGCCTTCGGCCTCGATGCGGTCGAGTGCGGTTTCGAGCGCGAAGAATTCCAACGGCGCCGGCGTTCCCGGCAGGCCGCGCCGTCCGCCGTCGACCCAGGTCTTCAGATCGGCCAACGACAGGATCGAATCGCGCGGCGCGCCATCGCTCAGAATGAGGCCCCAGGCGCGCCGGCTGATCGAGAGCGCCGAGACGCCCGCTGGACCGCCAAGCGCCTTCTGCGCACCGATCACCGCGATGTCGATGCCGAGATCGTCGACGTCGAGCCGATGGCCGCCGATCGAGGCGACCGCATCGACGACGGTGACGATGCCGCGGGCACGCGCAAGCGCCAGTATCTCAGGGAGGGGGTTGAGAATGCCGCTTGCCGATTCCGCATGAACCAGGGCGAGCACATCGATAGACGGGCCGGCGTCCAGCGCCTCGGCGATCGCCTCGATCTCCGTCGGCCGCCCTGGTTCGGCGATGATATCCTTGACCGCAGCACCACCTCGCCGCAGCCATTGCCCGAACCAGCCGCCATAGGGGCTGGTGACGATGTTGAGCGCCGTAAGGCCCGGACGGGCAAGGCTGACCGCCGCCGCCTCCAGCGCCACCATCGCCTCTGCCTGCACCAGCAATATGTCGTTGCCGCTGCTCAAGATGCTGCCAATTCTGTCGGCAAGAACGGCATAGCGCTCTGGTGGATAGGAGGGCGCGCCATGCAGGGGATTCCAACCAAGATCGGACATGGATACTTCCTTCAAGATGGATCCGTGACGAGACGGGGGACAGCGGCAACAAGCGCGCGGGCGGCATCGGATTGCGGCGCGGCAACGACCGCCGCTGCCGGGCCGATCTCGACGATCCGCCCGCCTTCCATGACGGCGATGCGGTGAGAGACGGCGCGGACCACGGCAAGATCGTGCGAAATGAACAAACAGGCAATGCCCTGTTCCTTCTGCAGATCGACCAGAAGTTCGAGGATCCTGCCGCGCACGGTGACGTCGAGTGCCGAGACCGCTTCGTCGAGCACAAGCAACGAGGGCCGTGTCGCAATCGCCCGCGCGATCGCCACACGCTGTCGCTGGCCGCCGGAGAGCGCACGAACGGGACGAGTGGCATAATCTGCAGCCAGACCGACACGCTCGAGAAGCATGGCGATCTCGCCGGGGCGCTGGTCTTTCGGGACGACGCCATGGATGCGCAACGGATCATCGAGGACAGTGCCGACAGTCGCCAGCGGATTGAAGGCCGCCAGCGGATCCTGGAACACTATCTGCATGCGCGCCCGCTTGCGGCGCAAAGTCGCGCCATTCAGCGTTAGCCAATCCTCTCCCTCGAAGCGGATCGAGCCGGCATCGGCCGCAAGAAGCCGCAGCAGGATGCGCGACAGCGTCGATTTCCCGCTGCCGGAAGCGCCGACGAGCCCGAGTGTTTCGCCGGCCGCAATCGTCAGCGACACGTTGTCGAGGGCGGCAACCCGACGCCCTGCGGAAGAAAACCCTTTCGCCAGGTTTTCGACGGACAGCAGGGTATCATTCATGACGGCACCTCCGCGATCAGCGGCGGTGTCGCGAGGTCGCGGTGGCTGGCGATGAGCGCGGCGGTATAAACGCTTTTCGGCGCCGAAAGCACTGAACGGACCGGTCCCGCCTCGACCAGCCTCGCGTCGCAGAAAACCGCGATGCGATCGACGAAGCCGGAGGCAAGGGCGATGTCGTGCGTGATGAAAAGCAGCGTCATGCCGTCCTCGCGAACCAGCCCGTCGAGCAGGCGGACGATCTCGGCCTGGACGACGACATCGAGCGCGCTGGTCGCTTCGTCGGCGATCAGCAGCGCTGGTTTCGCGGCAATGGCTGCGGCGATCGCCACGCGCTGGCGCTGACCGCCGGAAAGCTGATGCGGAAAAGCCCGCATCACCTTGTCAGGCTGCGGTATCCGCACCCGCCCAAGCAGCTCTTCGGCCCTGATATAGGCCTGTTTCCAGCTGACGCCGAGATGGCGCCTCGCGCCTTCGGCGACCTGTTCGCCGACCGTCAGCACGGGATTGAGGCTCGCGCCCGGATCCTGGAAGACGAAGCCGAAATCGCGACCAGGGCGGGGCGGATGGCCAAGCCCAGGCCAAAACACCTCGCCGCCAACTCTCGTTCCCTCCGGCAGCAGGCCGGCGAGCGCGCGGGCGACGGTGCTCTTGCCGGAGCCGCTTTCGCCGATGATCGCAAGCCTTTCGCCTGTAGCGATATCGAGATCGATATGGTCGAGCGCGGCAGCACTGTTCCTGCCGCGCCCGTAGGTGACCGAAAGCTGCCGCAGGCTGCAGAAAACGCCGTTCATGCCGCCCTCACGCCGTCATCGCCAAGCGCCTTGCTAATACCTTCGCTGAAGAGATGGACGCCGAGCACGGTGACGGCGAGTGCCGCCCCCGGTAGGACCGAGAGATAGGAGGCCGAACGCAGCACACTGCGGCCCTCGGCGATCATCGAGCCCCAAGTGGCGATATTGGGATTGCCAAGACCAAGAAAGGAAAGTGCTGCCTCGGTGAGAATTGCGCCGGCGACAATGGTGGCCGACAGCGCCAGCACCGGCGGCAAAGCGTTCGGCAGGATCTCCCGGAAGGCGATCTCGGCCGGATGCATGCCGATCACCCTTGCAGAGGCGACGTAATCCTGCTCGCGGATCGCCAGCACCTGCGCTCTCGTCAGCCGCGCCGGATCGGCCCATGTGCCAAGCGCGATGGCAAGGACGACGACAGGCATCGAGACCCCGATGGTGCTGACGAAGGCAAGGGCGAGCAGAAAGCCCGGCACGATCTGGAAAGCGTCGACCACGCGCATCAGCGCCTCGTCGACGATCCCGCCGGCAAAACCGGCCGCCATGCCGACGCAGAGGCCAAGCAGCATGGCCGAAAACGCTGCCGCAAGGCCGACGGCAAGCGAGGTTCGCGCACCATAGAGTAAGCCCGCCACCACGTCGCGGCCAAGCCGGTCGGTGCCAAGCGGAAAACCTGGATCGGTGAATGGCTGAAGCAGCGCCCGGCCGGCAATTCTCAGCGGATCGCCCGGCGAAATGATCGGAGCAAGCAGCCCAACCGCAAGCAGGACGAGAAGGATCACAAGCCCGACCGCGCCTTCCGGCGTGCTGAGGAGGCGGCGGAGACGGCTCATGCATTGCCCTCCGAAGCGCCGATGCGCGGATCGAGCGCGGCATAGACGAGATCGACGAGAAAGTTGACCGAAATAACGAGGACGGCACTGGTAACGATAATACCCATCAACAGCGGCGCGTCGCGGCCGTTGACCGCCTCCTGCGCCAGCCGCCCGAACCCGGGAATAGCAAAGACGCTCTCGATCACCACGCTGCCGCCGAGCATGGCCGCCGATTGTAGCCCGAGCATGGTGACGAGCGGCAGCAGCGCATTGCGCGCCACGTGGCGTAGCACGATGCGACTGCGCGACAGACCTTTGGCGCGGGCAAAGAGCACGAAATCCAGCTTCCAGGCCTCCGCCATGCCGGCGCGCATCACCCGCAGGAACAGGGCGAGATAGATCAAGGCGAGCGCGCCGACCGGCAGGACCAGATGATCGGCAATGTCGAGCGCGCGCGACAATCCTGTCTTGCCGGAAGCGATCGTCTCGATGCCGGCGATCGGAAACCAGCGCAGCGTCACCGAAAAGGCGATGCTCAGAACCAGGCCGAGCCAGAAGCTCGGAATGGCGTAGACAATCAGCGAACCGATCGACAGCAATCGGTCGCGAAGGGTGCCCGGCCGGGCGCCGGCAAGGATACCGAGCGCCGAGCCCAAGCCGAAAGACAGCGCGGTGGCGCTGCCCATCAACAGCAGCGTGTTGGGCAGGCGTTCGGCAATTAGTGCGCCGACCGGCCGCCCGAAGGCCACCGACCAGCCGAGATCGAGCCGGGCAAGCGAGGAAAGATAGAGCCACAGGCGCGCGAGCACGGACCGGTCGAGGCCATAGCTTTCGCGCAGCGACTGCCTGAGTGCCGCATCGCCGCCCCCGATCGAGCCAAGATAGGCGTCGACGGCATCGCCCGAAGCGGATTCGAGCAGCAAAAAGGTGAAGATCACCACGATCAGCAGCACCGGAATACTGCTGATCGCCCTGCGCCTCAGGAGGATGATTGCACGTTTCACGCCGGACTGGGCCCTCGGAAGAGAATTGCCGCCAATCTTATCATGATTGCAGCGCGGTATCGCCCCAGTTCGAAACGGCCCAGCGCGGATTGTCCGAGACGTTGAGCACGGTATCGCGCGCAACGGTTATGAAGCCCCATTCCGCGACGTTGATCAGCGGCAGATCGGCGACGACGAGCTGCTGGAACTTGCGGTAGAGATCGGTGCGCGCCGTCGTGTCGACGGTTTCGGAGGCCTGATGGATGATCTTGTCGAGCTCCGGATTGACGTAGCCGCCCTGGTTGGAAAAGGGCACACCATCAGGTGTGCCGGACTGGACGAGAATGGTGGTGGAGATCGCCGGATCGCCGCGGAACACCGGCGGACCGACGGCAAGATCGAAATCGTGGTCGGTATAAACAGCTTTCTGGTGGGCGGCCGCATCGGCATTGACGATCTCGGCATCGATGCCGATCACGGCGAGCGCCTGGCGAAGGTAATCGCCGAACTGGCGGGTCTCGTTGAAATAGGGCGCCGGGCGAAGCTTCAGCTTGAAGCGGTTACCGTCCGCCCCTTTGGCGTAACCCGCCTTGTCAAGAATATCGTTGGCGGCGGCGGGGTCGAATGCATAGGCCGCGACATCTGATGTGTAGAACTCCGGCGCATTCCTCGGCACCGGGCCTGTGGAGGCAGCGGCGTAACCGAGGAAGATCGTGTCGACCACAAATTTCTTGTCGATCGCCTGGGCGATCGCCTGGCGGACCCGGAGGTCGGCCAACTCCTTGCGGCGGTGATTGATCTCGACGACCAGCTGATAGGTCAAAGCCTCATAGCCCTTCGAAATCACCTTGATACCGTCCACCTTGGAGATGCGGCCGAGATCGGCAAGCGGCACTGCCGAAAAGGCGGCAAGCTGGATTTCGTCGGCTTCGAGCGCCGCCCCCGCCGACGCGCGATCCGGCAGCACGCGGAAGACGATCTCATCGAGTTTCGGCTGGTCCTTGCCCCAGTAATTCTCATTGCGCGTCAGCCGGTAATATTCGCCGGGCTTGTATTCGGCGAACTTGAACGGACCAGTGCCGACGAGCGCGTTGTTGGCCGGATTGGTGGCGATATCGCTGCCGTCGAAGATGTGCTTGGCAACGACGCTGGTGACGACGGGCAGGGCATTGCGGATCAGCTGGAACGGCGTCGGCTTGGAGAAGCGGAAGACGGCGGTGTAATCATCAGGGGTATCGACGGCTTCGAGATCGGCGAAGACCAGGCGGCCGAGATTCTGCAGCGGCTTCCAGATATTGAGCGCGGAAAAGGCGACATCGAGCGAGGTGAACGGCTTGCCGTCGTGCCAGGTGACGCCGTCGCGCAGCTTGAAGGTGACGGAGAGGCCGTCGGCCGAGCCCTCCCAGGACGTGGCGAGGCGCGGCGAAAGCCCGTCCTTGCCGTCGAACGAGGCTTCGGCCAGTGGTTCGATCACCTTGCTTGCGACGAAAAAGACGCCGTTCGAGGCAACGATGGCAGGATTGAGGTTCTTCGGCTCGGAATCCGCAGCAACGATCAGCCGGCCACCGGCGGGCGCCGTCTGCGCCAGCGCGTGGCGGCTAAGCGCCGTCGAAGCGAGGAGCAGGGCGGCGCCCTTCATCAGCGTGCGCCGCGAGATAGATGGTACGGTCATGACCCCTCCTGATCGATAAAATTTCAAGTGCCCATATTCAGGGCGAAATGCCAACTATCATAGATAATTAAATTCGAATGGTCGGGCCGGGCGAGACATTTTTTGTCACCCAGCCATTATTTGCTTGGAGCAGGATATTCCTCGAAAACCGCTCACACTTTTCGGCATCATGCTCTAGCCGCTGGCGGCGAGGCGTGTTGGCTCGCTAAAGAGATCGCGGTAGGCGGCACCCGGATGCGGCGCGACAAGTCGCGGTCCTGCTCCCCCAAGCTTTTCCCGCAGCGTGCCCTTGGCATATTCGGTCTTGTAGACGCCGCGCTTCTGCAATTCCGGCACCAGCAAATCCACAGCATCCTCGAAACTCTCGGGCGTCACGGCATAGGCGAGGTTGAAACCGTCGACATCGGTGTCCTCGATCCATTCCTGCATCAGATCGGCAACCGTCTGCGGCGAGCCGACGAAAACAGGACCAAAACCGCCGACGCCGACCCAGTCGGCCATTTCGCGCACCGTCCATTCCTTGGTGGGATCGATGGTGGTGAAGGTCTCGACGGCCGATTGCACCGCATTGGTATGACGGTGGCGCAGCACTTCGTCCGGCCCGAATTGGCCGAAATCGATGCCGGTCCAGCCGGAGATCAGCGTCAGCGCGCCTTCGAAGGAGGCATATTTGCGGTATTCGTTGAATTTGCGCTGCGCCTCGGCATCGGTCTCGCCGAGGACTACTGTCTGGAGGTTGAAGGCGAGAATGTCGCGCGGGTTGCGGCCGATACGCTCGGCCGCCTCGCGGACATTGGCGACATAGCGTTTCAGCACCGCCTTCGATGGCGACGCCACGAAGATGCATTCGGCATGGGCGCCGGCGAAATCCTTGCCGCGGCTGGAGGCGCCGGCCTGGTAGAGCACCGGCGTGCGCTGCGGCGAGGGTTCGCTCAAATGAATGCCGGGCACGTTGAAATGCCGGCCGGAATGGCGGATCGGGTGGACTTTTTCTGGATGGGTGAAGATGCCGGTTTCGCGGTCTCGGACCACGGCGCCGTCCTCCCAGCTTCCCTCCCAGAGCTTGTAGCAGACTTCGAGATATTCTTCGGCGAGGTCGTAGCGATCGTCGTGTCCCGTCTGCGCCGGCTGACCGATGTTGAGCGCGCCGCTGTTGAGATAGGAGGTGACGATATTCCAACCGACGCGGCCTTTCGTCAGATGATCGAGCGTCGAGATGCGGCGGGCGAAGGTGTAGGGATGCTCGAAAGAGAGCGAGGCCGTCAGGCCGAAGCCGAGGTGCTCGGTGGCGTAGGCCATGGTCGGGATGAGCTGCAGCGGATCGTTGACCGGCACCTGCGCCGAATGTCGAAGGGCGGCATCGACATTGCCGTTCAGCACATCGTAGACGCCGAGCACGTCGGCGATGAACAGGCCGTCGAACCCGCCGCGCTCCAGCGTCTTTGCCAGATGCACCCAGTAGTCGAGATCCTTATAGGTCCACGACTTGTCGCGTGGATGGCGCCAGAGCCCCGGCGACTGGTGTCCGACGCAATTCATGTCGAAGGCGTTCAGCCTGATTTGGCGGGTCATGTCTTTCTTCCTTGGAATTTAGGAATTGCTGCGGCCGAGGCCGTAGGTCAGCGCCAGCGCGCCGACGAGCACGGCGCCCTTGACAAAATCCTGGGTGTAATAGGGGGCGTTCAGCATGGTCAGACCGTTCAGCAGCACGCCGACGAAGACGGCGCCGGCGATGGTGCCGAGCACGTTTGGGCGCCGCAGGTTGAAAACGGCAAAACCGATCAGCGCGGCGGCAACCGAATCCATCAGCAGCGAGCCGCCGGAAGAGATGTCGCCACGCCCAACGCGGGCGGCAATGATGATGCCGCCGAGCGAGGCCAGCGTGCCCGACAGGACATAGGCGAGCGTCTTCAGCCTGACGGTCGAAGCCCCAGCGAGCCGGGTGGCGACCTCGTTGCCGCCGGTCGCAAACAGCAGCCGGCCGATGCGGGTGCGTTCGGTGAGGATGAAGAGTACGACGGCGACCGCCGCCATTAACACCACTGAGACGGGGAGGGTGCCGAAGATGCTGTAGCGGCCGATCAGCAGGAAGGCCGGGTCGTAGGCGCCGGTCGCCTTCGAACCGTCGGGCAAGGTGAGGCCTGATGAAATCGACCGGCCGGCAGTGGGTATCAGCTGCAGGCCGGAGAGCAGGAACATCATCGCCAGTGTCGCCAGCAGATCCGGCACCTTCAGGCGCACGATCAGCAAGGCGTTGACGAGGCCGACCAGGGCGCCGAAGGCGAGCACCAGCGGCACCGTCGCGTAGGCGTCGAGACCCCAGACGATCATTGCATAACTCGCCGCCATCACGCTCGATGCGGCGACCGCGCCGATCGACAGGTCGAAACCGCCGACAGCAAGCGTGACAGTGACGCCGGCACCGAGGATGGCGACGACCGACACCGCCTGCAGGATGCTCATGAGATTGGCGATGTTGATGAAAGCGGGCTCGGCGATCGAAAAACCGACGATCAGCAGCGCAAGCAGGATAAACACCGCGCCTGCGCGGAGAAACGCCCCTAAGGCTGCAAGGCGGCCGCTTTCGGCGTGCGATACCGTTTGCAGAGTGCCTGCCCGAGTGTCGTCGTCGAACGTCGTCATGCCGATATTTCCTGAATGGCAAAAGGAGCGGCATTTCCGTCCGCGGCGGGTTCCAACACGTGGCGGTCGATGACCAGGATGCGGTCGGCCACTTCATAGGCCTCCTCGGGATCGGAGGTCGCGATCAGCGTCGCCCGGTCGGTGCGGGCACGGATTGCCTGTATGATATCGCGGCGGGCGCCGACGTCGACGCCCTGAAAGGGCTCGTCGAGCAACAGGAGGCGGCTTGGCTCCGCTTCCCAGCGGGCGATCACCGCCTTCTGCTGGTTGCCGCCGGACAGCGACCAGACGGAGGCGAGCGGACCGGCTGCCTTGATGCCGAAATGGGCGATCGCCTGCTCGGCCTCATGTCGTTCGCGCCTGCCGAGGAGGAACCCGCGCGGATACCATTTGGAAAGATGCGGCAGGCTGATCGTCGCCGAGAGCGAATGGCCCGGCCATGCCGGCGGCATCAGCGAGGAACGATGACGGTCTTCGGCCGCCATCGCAACGCCTGACGCAATCGCTTCGGCCGGGCTTTTCGGTCGGTAAGGCCGGCCCTCGAGAAACATCGTGCCACCCTCAAGCGCCGTCGCGCCGAAGATCGCCTGGAGCAGCCGGCTCTTGCCGGCGCCGAGCACGCCGGTCACCGCCACCACTTCGCCCTCATGGAGCGACAGATCGAAGGACGCGCCTGTGGGCAGCAGGCAGGCATCGCGCATCTCGAAAATCACCGGGCCGGTCGCGGGCCGCGCATCCGGCCGGGCCGCATCCAATCTGCGGCCGATCATCGTCTCGATGGCGCTCGAAAAATCGATCGGCCGCGAGAAGGTGCCGACGACGCGGCCGCCGCGCATGACGAGCGCGCGGTCGGCAATCGCTTCGAGATCGGCTGTGCGATGCGATATATAAAGGATTGCCAGTCCCCTCTGGCGAAGCCTCAGCAGAATGTCAAAGAGACGGCGGCTTTCCTCTCCGGAAAGGCTCGCCGTCGGCTCATCGAGAATGAGGAGATCGGCGCGGTTGGCTAGCGCCCGTGCAATCGCCACCAGTTGCCGGTCGGCGCTGGCGAGTTCGCCGAAATCACGGTCGAGCGGCAAGGTGAGGCCGGCAGCATCGAGCATCGCCTGCGCCGCTCGGCGAATGCCGGCGCGCGTGACGAAGAAGGGCGTGCTGCGATCGGCGAAACGGTTGAGAAGCAGGGCGTCGGCGACGGTCAGGCCGGCTGCACCGACCAGATCCGTCGACTGATGCACGGTGACGATACCGGCCCTTGCCGCTTCCGCCGGGCTGCGCGGCGCGAAGGGACGGCCATCGAAACGGATCGTACCGCCGTCGGCCGGAAGCACGCCGGAAAGGATTTTGACCAGCGTCGATTTTCCCGCGCCGTTTGCGCCCATGAGCGCTACGATCTCGCCGCGCTCGATCGAAAGATCGGCGCCGGCAAGCGCCCGCGTCGACCCGAAGCTGCGGCTGATATTTTCTATGTGAAGAAGCGGCATCGACAAGATCCGGGACTGCATTTGTATCAGGAGTGTGCCTCTTTTGGGCGGTCGAATTCCAGGCACGCATTTCCCCGGCGGACAGTGCCGGGGGAACAAAGAATCTCCCGCAGCCCGCAAAATCGGATCATTTAATCTACTAAAAACATAGAGATTATATCTAATAACTTGACGCGTCGCGGGGTGCTGCCTGTCAGACGACGCCTCTTTTTGCCAAAAGGAACGCGACGATGAAATCCCTCGCACGGCTCGCACTGTCTGCCGCCGTCATTCCGTTCATTTTCATTCAAGGCGCAAAGGCCGACGGCCTGTCCGGTGCTCCGGCTCCCTTCGACAAGGGTGGCGTCAAGGTGGCGTTGATCAGCTACATCTCGGCCGGCGATTTCTTCCAGGCCTACCAGGCGGGCGCCGAGGCCCAGGCCAAGGCACTGGATATCGACCTGCGCATCTTCCCCGGGCGGCAGGATGCCGCCGAGCAGCGCGAGCAGATCCTGCAGGCGATCAACCTCGGCGTCTCCGGCATCGTCATCGACCACGGCCTGCCGGAATCGCTCGGCGACGTCGTGCAGCAGGCGCTCGACAAGGGCATCAAAGTCGTGGCTTTCGACGTCAACCTCAACAACCCCAAAATCCCACAGGTGGAGCAGAGCGACCACGAGCTTGCCTCGCTGGCGCTCGCGCAGGTGGTGAAGGATAACGGCAACAGCTTCAACGCCGGTTATGTCTATGTCGCGGGCTTTGCGCCGCTCGACCGCCGCAACGGAGTCTGGGACAAGTTCAAGTCGGACAACAAAGGCGTGGTCGAAAAGGCCCGCTTCGGCAATGTCAGCGACACGACGGCAACCTCGACCGCCGACCAGGCCAAGGCCGTACTCACAGCCAATCCCGATATATCGGTGGTCTTCGCCCCCTATGACGAATTCGCCCGCGGCGTAAAACTCGCTGCCAACGATCTCGGCATTGCAAACAAGCTCAAGATCTATTCTGCCGATGTCTCCACGGCCGATATCCAGGAAATTACCGAGGAAGGCAGTCCCTGGGTCGCGACCGTCGCCACCAATCCGGCCGTGGTCGGCGCCGTCTCGATCCGCGCCGCCGCTCTCGAAATCGCCGGCCAGACGGTACCCCATCAGATTACCGTGAAGCCGACGCTTCTGACGCAAGAGAGCCTGCGCGCCGCCGGCGTCAAGACGATCGAAGAGCTGGCCGAAAAGGTCCCCGCCTTCAGCATCAGCGATGCGGCGACCGCCAGCTGGATCCCGGACAAACTGTTCTGAGGCTTTTGGCTTGATCCTTTCCGGCGGGGAGCGTGCGGCTCCCGCCGGAACATCCCCTTGGAGAATTGGAGTTCCGCCCATGAGCCAGTCCAATGTCGTCTTCGCGGCCCCCCGCAACCCGACGCGAGAAGACCTCTTTGCCCGTGCCGAGGCTATCTCGGCCGACCTTTCCCAGCGCGCGGCCGAACTCGACCGCGACGGCCGTCCGCCACTTGCCGAGATCGTCAAGCTGAAGAATGCCGGCCTGCTCAACGCGCTGCATCCGTCAGAGATCGGCGGCGGCGGCCTCGATTGGGTCGACGGGCTGAGGCTGGTACGCATTCTCGCCCGTGGCGAGAGCTCGATCGGCCAGTTGCTCGGCTACCATTATGTCAATAGCCAGTACATCTACTGGGCGCTCGATGCGGCGCGCGCCCAAGCGCTCGGCGGCGAGACGGTGGCGAAGAACCTCTATTGGGGCGCGGCCGTCAACCCGCGCGACCCCGGGCTGGTGCTGACCCGCCGCGGCAACGGCTATGTGCTGAACGGCCGCAAGTCCTTCTCCACGGCAGCGCGGGTCTCCGACTATATCAACGCCAACGCCACGCTCGATGACAAGATCGCCGGTTTCGCCGTGCCGACCAATCGCCCAGGCTACGTCGCCAGCGACGACTGGGACAATATCGGCCAGCGCCTCTCCGACAGCGGCAGTGTCGAATTCCACGATTTCCCCGTCTACGAGGAGGATTTCGTCGGTGCGCCCGCTGCAGCCGATGTGGCGCCGCCCGTGCTCTCGACCTTCAATACGCCGTTCATCCAGCTGGTCTTCGTCAACTTTTATCTCGGCACCGCCGAAGGCGCGTTGCAGGCGGCCGTCGACTACGTCAGAACCACGACCCGGCCGTGGATCACATCAGGCGTCGAGCGGGCAGCGGACGATCCCTATATCCTCGAACGTGTCGGCGAATTCACCGCCGCGCTGAAGGCCTCGGCAGCCCTTGCCGACAGCGCGGCAACCGCCGTGCAGGCGGGTCTAGCCCACGGCCGAGATGTGACGGCACGCGAGCGCGGCGAGGCGGCGGCGGAAGCCTATGCCGCCAAGGTCCATGCCACCCATGTCTCGCTCGACATCACCTCACGCGTCTTCGAACTGACGGGCGCGCGCTCGACAGCGAACAAATATCGCTTCGACCGGTTCTGGCGCAATGTCCGCACCCACACGCTGCACGACCCGGTCTTCTACAAGGCCAAGGAAGTTGGTGAATTCGTGCTGAACGACAAGATACCGGAGGTCAGCCTCTATAGCTGAGGCGGCCGTCTTCCCTCGAACGCAAAAGCCCCACCGCCAACGCTGGCGGTGGGGCTTTCGTTTGCAAGCGACGGAAATTTCAGAGCGCGCCGTTTTTCGGCGGCGTCACGCCGTTCAGATGGTAGTTGCCGACAACGTGATATTTCCAGCGCACCGGATCGTGCAGCGTATGAGTGCGGGCATTGCGCCAGTGGCGGTCGAGATTGAGGCCTGCCTGTACCGACGAGGTTCCGGCAAGTTCGAAGAGCGTATTCGCCGCCTCGATCGCCACCTCGGTCGTCAGCACCTTGGCGGCGGCAACCGCAAGCGTCGCCTCGACAACGTTTTTCTCCGTCGTCTCGATCTGCGCGGCATCGACCTTGTGGCCGGCACGCTCGACGAGCGCCGTTGCGGCTTCCAGCCGGATGGCGATCTGGCCGACCTTGACGATCGTCAGCGGATCGTCGGAGGCACGGTCGAGGCCGCTATCCATCCAGGGGCGCGATTTCGTCCTGACGAACTCCAGCGTTTCGGCAAAGGCCGCCCGCGCGATACCGAGATCGATACCGGCATGGATGATCTGGCCGACCGAGCCGATCGTCGTCGGCCGCTCGAAGCCCTTGTGATGGAAGACGACGGAATCGGCGCTGACATAGACATTGTCGAGGATCGTCGTGCCGCTGCCGGTGGTGCGCTGGCCAAAACCGTCCCAGTCGTCGACGATCTCGATGCCTTCGGTGCCTTTCGGCACGAAGGCCATGGTCAGCCGCTCCTCCGCATCGAGCGCAAAGACGGTGATCCAGTCGGCAAAGAGGACGCCGGTCGAATAGAATTTGCGGCCGTTGATCCGGTAACCCGGACCGTCGCGGGTGATGCGCGTGTTATAGTGGCCGACCGTCTTCGTGCCGCGCTCGGAAAGTGCATTGCCGAAACGGTCGCCGGCCAGCACCCGGCCGAAGAAATAACGCTGCTGCTCCTCGCCGCCGTCGGTTCTGAGCGCCTCGAGAATATAGAAATGGTTCTGCGGGATCTGGCCGATCGAACTGTCCGCCTCCGACAGGATCGCGGTGATCTCGGCAAGCACGGCGTTCGAGACGTCGAGCCCGCCATATTGCGCGGGCACGGTGATCGCCAGAAGGCCGGATTGGGCGAGAAGATCGAGTTCGGCGAACGGCAGGAGCCGGTCGCTATCGCGCTCGGCGGCGCGTGCGGCAAATTGCGCCGCCAGCCTGCGGGCGGTTGCGATCACTTCCTCGTCGCTGCCGATACGGGCGGCCACCGGCCGGATCTGGTCTGCTTGCCTCAGGACGGTATTCATCGATGTCTCCAATTCTACCGATCCTATCGGTGAAAGAAATCGAGCATCGAGATAAGAGCACAAATTCTATAGATGTCATGTAAAATGGAAAGTGTTTGCTTATCGGCCTCCGGCCGCCGGGATTAGTGTCTCGGTTCGGCGTTTCCGTGAAAACGCGGCCGGAGAAGGAATGAAATTCCTGGCGGAAATTACTGCAGCCGGCCTCGATTTGAATTCGTCGACCTCCTACGTAACCGATATCCGATGCGTCGCCGCAGCGGCTCCGGAAAGAACGCCCAATGCGGGGCAGGCGGCCGCCTTGCCCGATCCATGAGGAAAATCATGACCCGTTCACGGCAGTTGCGCCTCGGCGCCTTCATGCGTCCCGTCAGCTTGCATACCGGCGCGTGGCGTTATCCCGGTTCCTATCCTGACGCAAACTTCAATTTCGCGCATCTAAAGTTCTTTGCACAGGCGCTGGAACGGGCGAAATTCGACGCCTTCTTCATGGCCGATCATCTTGCCGTGCTCAACATGCCGGTCGAGGCACTCAGGCGCAGCCACACCGTGACCTCTTTCGAGCCCTTCACGCTGCTCTCAGCGCTGGCGGCAGTGACGGAGCGTATCGGTCTCGTCGCTACCGCTTCCACCACATTCGACGAGCCCTATCACATAGCCCGACGTTTCGCCTCGCTCGACCATATCAGCGGTGGCCGCGCCGGCTGGAACATCGTCACGACGTCGAACCCCGACGCCGCTCTCAATTTTGGCCTCGACGAACATATGGAGCATGGCGAGCGTTATCATCGCGCTCGGGAGTTTTATGATGTCGTCACCGGGCTCTGGGACAGCTTCGCCGACGACGCCTTCATTCGCGACCGGGAGAGCGGCCTGTTCTTCGATCCGGAAAAAATGCATGCGCTGAACCATAAGGGCGAGGAACTCAGCGTCCGCGGGCCGCTCAATATCGCCCGCCCGCCGCAGGGATGGCCTGTCATCGTCCAGGCCGGCCAGTCGGATCCCGGCCGCCAGCTTGCCGCGGAGACCGCCGAAATGGTCTTCTGTTCGCCGCGCGATCTTGCCGCCGGCAAGGTGCTTTTTGCCGATATCAAGGGTCGCATGGAAGCCATCGGCCGCAACCGCGACCATCTGAAGATCCTGCCCGCCGCCTTCGTCATCGTCGGCGACAGCATCGAGGAGGCCCGCGCCAAACGTGCCACCCTCGACGGCCTGGTGCATTACGACAGCGCAATCGCCTCGCTTTCGATCGCGCTCGGCCATGACGCTTCCGGCTTCGATCCCGACGCGCCGCTACCGGCCGATATTCCCGACACCAATGCCAGCAAGACCGGCCGCGCCCAGGTCCTGAAGCTTGCGGCGGAAGAAAACCTGACCGTGCGGCAGCTGGCGCAACGCTATGGTGGCTATGCCGGCCTTGCCTTCGTCGGTACACCGGCAAGCATTGCCGACGAAATGGAATGCTGGCTGGAGGAGGAAGGCTCGGACGGCTTCAATATCGTCTTCCCCTATCTGCCGCAGGGTCTCCTTGACGTCACTGAACGACTGGTTCCGGAGCTTCAGCGCCGCGGCCTGTTCCGCAGCGAATATGAAGGCGCAACGCTGCGCGAGCATCTCGGCTTGCCGCGGCCGGAGAACCGGTTCTTCGTATCGGGCGCATGAGGCGCTGCTGCCAGCCGCTCAGCTCCGTGTGCCAGCAAAACGCCAGGGGTCGATGCATTCGATGCCTAGCGGGATGAAATGCGCGACATTGCGGGTCACGAGGTTCAGCCCGTGTTCCAACGCAGTGGCGGCGATCATTGCATCGGCGGATGGACGCTTGTCCGCGGTTGGAAGCAGTCCGGCCCGGCTTGCCGTCGCTGCATCGAATGGCAGGATGCGCTCGGCGAATTCCGTCAGCACGCTCTCATCCATCCAGCGGCGCAGATCCTCGGCGAAGCCGGGGTCCCTTCCGCGCTCGCGCTGGATGCCGAACTGGATTTCCATGATCGTAACCGCTGAGAGATAGGCTTCGGCAACGGAAAACTCCTTCATGAAGTCTTGGAATTCCCGCGACTGCCGCTCGGCTCTTCGCGCAGCAGAGACGACATTCGTGTCAAGCAGGAACACCATCAGAACTCGACGGTCCTGTCGTCAAAGCCGAGCCGCTCGGGCTCGAACTCCCTTTCATCGGCTGTCGGATCGCGCAAGGCCGCAAAGAGTGTCTTCGGCGCCTTCCAGTTCGCCTGAAATTCCGCATAACTGACAAGCACATAAGCCGCCTTGCCGCGATCGGTGATCACGAGCGGCCGTTCATTCGCCTCCTTCTTTGCCTTACTCGGATTCTGGTTGAAGGAAGCGCTGGTCATGAAGGACATTTTCATCGACATCGTCCATACTACATTCATCAGAAAGTATGCTACATTTAACTCACTTTTACAAGATCGGCGGGGAGGGAGCCCCCGCTTTCCTGGAGGAGTCATCCAGCGGCGCTCAGACCATGGCCACCGCCTGAAACGCATCGCTTTCTCCCGGCACCAATTCGAGCGGCCAGACGACGTTGCGGCCGGCATCGGGATAGAACTTGCGATAGGCCGGCATGTTGGCGAGAAGCATCTGGCCCAGCGCGATGCCGAGATCGTAGAGTGACATGCGGAAGCAGCTGAGCGAGGGCTGCAGGAACCGCGCTCGAGGCGCGTCACGGAAGCCGATCACGGCAATGTCGCGGCCGGGCATGACGCCTGCCTCCGTCAGGCGGCGGTAAAGGCCGATCGCCATCAGCTCGTAGATCAGGATCACCGCCGTCGGCCGCTCTTCAAGAAGCAGCAGCTCGTGGGCCGCCTGATAGCCGCCTTGTTCGCTCGACTTGACGCGGATGACGAGCGACCGGTCGAACGCTATATCGTGGCGTTCGAGCGCGCGGCGATAGCTCTCGAGAAAGACGTAGCCGAGGTTGACCTCGCTCGACGGCGCGGTGATCGCGATCCGACGGTGGCCGCGTGCGACCAGCCGCTGGACCGCATGTTCGGCCACGCCTTCGAAATCGAGATCGATCCAGGGCGAATTGCTGGCCGAAAGGCTGCGGCCGACCGAAACGAAGGGGATCTTTGCCCGCGACAGAAGATCGATGCGCCGGTCGATACGCTGCATATTCGAGATGATCATCGCATCGACGATGCCCCGCGCCACCATGCGCTTCAGATATTCGTGCGGATCCTCATCGCTCGGGCTGGGCAGCATGATGAGGTCGAGGCTGTGGCGGGCAAAGACGCTTTGCAGGCCGCTGGTGACGCCGAGGAAGAAGTTGTCGGCATTCTCGACCGCCTCCGTGCTGGATTCGATCATCAACCCGATGACCTTCGTCTCTCCCTGTCTCAGGCTCCGCCCCGACTGGTTGGCGACGTAGCCGAGTTCCTCCGCGGCTGCCAGCACGCGGCGGCGCGTTTCCTCGTTGACATCAGGCTTGCCATTCAGCGCCCGGGAGACCGTGCCGATCGAAATATCCAAGTGTTCGGCAAGCTGGCGAATGCCCTTCATCGTTGTTGATTTTCCCTGGAGCATGATGCCGAAAACTGCGCGCGGTTTCCAGATGACATCCTGCTTTCCTTCTCTGATTTAGATCCATTCGGATCTCGGTCCGAAATTTCGCATTTGGCGTCTATTGACATCGCAAAGTGTTTCCGCCAACATTCGTAAACGTTTACGGAGTGCGTGTCACGAGGAGAGTTGGCGCCATTCCCTGGAGGAAATCGTGAAATTCAGTGCCATTCTGTGCGGGTGCGGAGCTATGTCCAAAGGTTGGTTGCGCGCCATCGCTTCCAACCCTCAACTGGCCGAATCCATCACCATCGTCGGTCTCGTCGACCTCAACCGGGAGACGGCGGAAAAGCTCGCTGCCGAGTTCGGTCTTAAGGGCGCTGTGATCGGTTCGGACCTGTCCGAAGTTATCGCTGCGACCAAGGCCGATCTGGTCTTCGACATCGTCATTCCGTCCGCCCGGTACGATGTCGTTTCGGCGGCGCTCAAGGCCGGCTGCCACGTGCTCAGCGAAAAGCCGATGGCCGCCTCGCTTGCCGAGGGCGCTGCGCTGATCGATCTCGCCGCAGAAACCGGCCGCATCCATGCGGTCATCCAAAACCGCCGTTTCATCTCGGGCATCAGGCGCCTGCGCCGCTTCGTCGACAGCGGCGTGATCGGCGAGCTCACCGGCATCCATTGCGACTTCTTCCTCGCACCGCATTTCGGCGGCTTCCGCGAAGAGATGGATAATGTCCTGCTTCTCGACATGGCGATCCACACCTTCGATGCCGCCCGTTACGTCGCCGACAGGAAGCCGCTCGCCGTCTATTGCGTCGAGCGCAATCCGAAGGGGTCGTGGTACCGGCACGGCGCCTCGGCCAATGCCATCTTCGAATTTTCAGACGATATCGTCTTTACCTATCGTGGCTCCTGGTGCGCCGAGGGTGAGCGCACCAGCTGGGAAAGCCAGTGGCGTCTCGTCGGCTCGAAGGGCATGCTCACCTGGGACGGCGAGGAGAGCTTCAAGGCGACGGTTGCGGGCGAGGAGCCCGGCCTGTTGCGTGGTTCTACTTCCGTAAACGTTCCCGGTCCGGAGCATGACGAAGAAACCCACGGCCACGCCAGCGTCATCGCCGACTTCATCGCGGCGATCCGCACCGGCAAACAGCCCGAAACGGTCAACTCCGACAATATCAGAAGCCTCGCCATGGTCTTCGGTGCGATCGAAAGCGCCAAGACCGGCAAGCGCATCGAAATTTCAGCATAGGATCAAGTGACGTGAGCAACCCTGCAAAATCAATTCGCATCGGCACCATGGTCAGCGGTAACAAGGGCGATACCGCCCAGCGCATCGGCGAAATCGCCGACATGGGCTTCGAAAGCTTCGAACCCTTCTTCTGGCAGACGACCAAGGGTCAGGACCTTTCCGAGCTCGGCAAGCGCTGCCTCGACGCCATCGGCGACCGCGACATCACCATCTCGACGCTCGGCATGTTCGGCAATCCGCTGGAAGAGACCGCAATCGACCTGGAGACGCTGCAGGGCTGGAAAGACTGCATCGACAATGCCCATCATTTCGGCGCCACTTGCGTTGCCGGCTTCACCGGCCGCATCCGCGGCAAACCGCTGACCGACAGCCTGGCTCGCTACAAGCAGATCTGGAGCGAGCTCGCCAAACGGGCGGCCGACAAGGGCATCAAGATCGCCTTCGAGAATTGCGCCATGGACGGCAACTGGGCAAGCGGCGACTGGAACATCGCCCACAACCCCGACGCCTGGGAATTGATGTTCAACGAGACGCCGGACGACAATATCGGATTGGAATGGGAGCCGTGCCATCAGATGGTCTATCTGATCGATCCGTTGCCGCAGATCCGCAAATGGGCGCACAAGTTCTTCCACGTCCACGGCAAGGACGCGACCATCCGCTGGGAGGTCATCAAGGAACACGGGATCTTCGGCAAGGAGAAGTTCGTCTTTATGCGCACGCCGGGCTTCGGCGACAGCAACTGGACCGACATCATTTCCGAGCTGCGCCTTGCCGGCTGGTCCGGCTCGATCGATATCGAAGGCTGGCACGACCCGGTCTATCGCGACGCGCTTGAAATGACCGGTCAGGTCTATGCGCTGAACCACCTCAAGCATGCCCGGGGCGGCGAATTCGTCGTCGACCCGGTCTGATGATATCGTTTCCGGCAAGGAGGAATTGCCGGAAACGGGGTAACCACAAAGGAGGAGAACCATGGCTATCCGTAAATATGCAATTCTCGGCGCTCTGGCGCTTGCAGGCGTCTCGCTGTTTGGCCTTTCGGCCAAGGCCGAGGACGTCACGCTGACACTCTGGTCGCTGGATAAGGACACCCAGCCGGCGCCGAACCTCGTCAAGGAGTTCAACGCCCAGAACAACGGCATCAAGATCGAGTATCGGCTGATCCAGTTCGACGACGTCGTCACCGAGGCGATGCGCGCCTACGCCACCGGCCAGGCGCCCGATATCATCGCCGTCGACAATCCGGAGCATGCGCTGTTCTCATCGCGCGGCGCCTTCCTCGACCTGACCGATATGATCGCCAAGTCGACCGTCATCAAGCCGGATAATTATTTCCCCGGACCGCTGAAGTCAGTGGAATGGGACGGCAAGTATTTTGGCGTGCCGAAGGCGACCAATACGATCGCGCTCTACTACAACAAGGATATGTTCAAGGCCAAGGGCCTCGATCCGAACAAGCCGCCGCAGACCTGGGACGAACTGGTCGAGGATGCGCGCAAGCTGACCGACCCCGCCAAGAACGTTTACGGTCTGGCTTTTTCGGCCAAGGCCAACGAGGAGGGCACCTTTCAGTTCCTTCCCTGGGCCCAGATGGGCGGCGGCAGCTATCAGCACATCAATGCCGACGGCGCGGTGAAGGCGCTCGGGATCTGGAAGACGATCATGGACGAGAAGCTCGCGTCTCCCGATACGCTGACACGCGGCCAGTGGGATTCGACCGGCACCTTCAACTCCGGCAATGCGGCAATGGCGATCTCGGGTCCCTGGGAACTCGACCGCATGACGCAGGAAGCGAAATTCGACTGGGGCGTCACCCTGCTTCCGGTTCCAAAGGAAGGGGCTGAACGTTCGTCGGCCATGGGCGACTTCAACTGGGCGATCTTTGCTACCAGCAAACATCCGGCCGAAGCCTTCAAGGCGCTCGAATATTTCGCCTCGCAGGACGACAAGATGTTCAAGAATTTCGGCCAGCTTCCGGCCCGTTCCGACATCTCCATCCCCGAGACCGGTCAGCCGCTGAAGGATGCCGCCCTCAAGGTGTTCCTCGAACAGCTGAAATATGCCAAGCCGCGCGGTCCGCATCCGCAATGGCCGAAGATCTCCAAGGCGATCCAGGACGCCATCCAGGCGGCGTTGACCGGCCAGATGAGCCCGAAGGACGCACTCGACCAGGCAGCGGACAAGATCAAGGCTGTGCTGGGCTAAGGAGCGGTTCGGCGTAGCCGAAGCGAAAGCGAAGAGCTGGATTGGCTCCTTGCTCCCTCTTCTCTCCGCTGGGGAGAAGAGGAAACCAAAATCATCCACCGATGGCATATGCCATCCAACTCTTTCCTCCCGGCAGGGGCCGTCTTCCGCATCATGCGCCAGGCGGCCCCGTTCGGAACATCGGAGGACGCATGAAGAGGATCCTGATGAGCGTCAGGGACGGCCGCGGTTTCGATATCGTGCTGGTCGCTTTCCCGCTCGGCTTTCTGTTCCTGATGGCGGGCCTGCCGCTGATCTACAATGTGGTGATGAGCTTCCAGGAGGTCGACATGTTCAGCCTCGGGACCTTCTCGCGTCCTTTCGTCGGCTTCAAGAATTATACCGAGCTCTTCGCGCAGCCGGAAACGCTGCCGATCCTCTATAACACCGTCATCTTCGTCACCGGCTCGATCGCCGGCCAGTTCCTGATCGGCTTTGGCCTGGCGCTGTTCTTCTGGGTCAACTTCCCCGGCGCCTCATGGATGCGCGGCCTATTCCTCGTCTCCTGGGTGATGCCCGGCCTCGTCGTCGGCGCCATCTGGAACTGGATTCTCTCTGGTGATTTCGGCGTGCTGAATTTCATCCTCAGGGAAAGCGGCATCATCTCCGGCAACATCTTCTGGCGCTCGGACCCGCATTATTCGCTCTATGCGGTGATCATCGCCAATATCTGGCTCGGCACCTCGTTCAACATGATCCTTCTGTCCGTCGGTCTTGCCGGCATTCCCGCCGATCTCTTCGAAGCGGCCGAACTCGACGGCGCCAATGTCTGGCAGCGCTTCTGGACGATCACGCTGCCGATGATGCGCTCGACCATCGGCGCCATCGTCTCGCTCGGTCTGATCTTCACTCTGCAGCAGTTCGATCTCTTCGCCGCGATCACCTCCGGCGGGCCGAACAATTCGTCGAACGTCACGCAATACTGGGCCTGGGATCTCTCCTTCCGGCAATACGACTTCGCCAAGGGCGCGACGATCTCCGTCATCATGATCGTCTTCGTCATGTTCGCGTCCGTCGTTTATGTCCGGTCCACACGCCACGAGGTGCGCGGATGATGACGACAAACCGTGGCCGCCTGATGCTGGCGATATCGATCGTCATGGCGGCAATCTATCTCTTCCCGCTTTACTGGATGTACATCACTGCGCTGAAAAGCGGCTCGGAGATGTTTGCGACGCCGCCCAGCTTCTGGCCGGCAGCACCCCAATGGGGGACCTACGCCACAGTCTGGGAAAGCCGCGACATGGGCCGCTATCTCTGGAACTCGCTGGTCATCGCTCTCGGCTCCATGGCGCTCATCGCGCTGCTTGGCGTCGGTTGCGCCTATGTGCTCGCCAGGTACCGCAATGTCTGGGTGGATATCGGCCTGTTTCTGATCCTGATGCTGCAGGTCCTGCCAGCATCGCTGATGATCACGCCGATCTTCGTCGGTTTCTCGCAGATCGGCATGCTGTCCTATCCGCGGCTCGCCGTCATTATTGCCGTCGCCGCAAAGAGCATGCCCTTCTTCGTCATCCTGGTTCGCGCCACCTTCATGAGCGTTCCCCAGGAACTGGAAGAGGCAGCCCTCGTCGATGGCAATTCGCGCGTCGGCGCCTTCTTCAACATCGTGCTGCCGCTCGCCCGCAACGGCATTCTCGTCAGCGCCATCCTGATCTTCATGCAGGCCTTCGGCGAATTCGTCTACTCGAAGTCGATGATCCAGGCGGCCGAACTTCAGCCGGCCAGCGTCGGCCTCAATTCCTTCATGGGGCCGAATACCAACGAATGGAACAACATCATGGCCTACGCCACGATGTATGTGACGCCGATCCTTGCCATCTTCGTTCTCTTGCAGCGCCGCATCGTATCCGGCCTCACCTCTGGAGCCCTCAAATGACCACGCAGATCGAGCTCAGAGGCGTCAATAAATATTACGGCGCCTTCCACGCCCTGAAGAACATCGACCTGTCGATTGCCAAGGGAACTTTCGTCGCGCTCGTCGGCCCTTCGGGCTGCGGCAAGTCCACGCTGCTGCGCTCGCTCGCCGGCCTCGAAAGCATCTCGACCGGCGATTTGAGGATCGCCGGCGAGCTGATGAACGGCGTGCCGCCGCGCAAGCGAGACGTCGCCATGGTGTTCCAGTCCTATGCGCTCTATCCGCATATGACGGTTGAAGAGAACCTGACCTATAGCCTGCGCATCCGCGGCATTGCCAAGGCCGAGGCCAAGAAGGCCGCCGAGGACGTGGCGGCGACGACAGGTCTGTCGCATCTGCTGAAGCGCTATCCCCGCGAACTTTCCGGCGGCCAGCGCCAGCGCGTCGCCATGAGCCGCGCCATCATCCGCCATCCGAAGGCCTTCCTGTTCGACGAGCCGCTGTCCAATCTCGATGCGGCGCTGCGCGTCCACATGCGCAAGGAAATCCGGGCGCTGCACGACCGGCTGAACGCAACCTTCGTCTACGTCACGCACGATCAGGTCGAAGCGATGACGATGGCCGATCATGTGGTGGTGATGCGCGACGGCATCATCGAACAGCAGGGCGCGCCGCTGGACCTCTACGACCGGCCTGTGAACCGGTTCGTCGCCGGTTTCATCGGTTCGCCGGCGATGAATTTCATTCCGGCGATCGGCGCGGAAGACGGCAAGAACCTGATCCTGGATTTCGGCGCAGCAAAGCAGACGCTTGCGCTAAGCCGCGCCATCGAGCCGGGGCGCAAACTCGTCGCCGGCATCCGGCCCGAACATATCGGCGTCGTCGAGCCCGGGAATGGCAGTTTCGATGTGCCGATCGCCTTCGTCGAATCGACCGGCTCGTCGACCTTCATCGTTGCGGAGACCCAGCCGGAACTGACGATCGTCGAGACGCGGCGCGACAGGGTGAAACCGGGAGACACGATCGGACTTTCGATCGATCCGACCCAGATCCATCTCTTCGATGCATCGACGGACCACGTCATATAAGGCAGCCAAGCAGCCTGCCGGTTCGGATTTGTCATAAATCGAACCTGGGCGACGGCGTCGAGCCAAGTCTCGGACACACCACCCGAGGCTGGCTGCGCCAAAAGTGCGTCCCGACGAGCGCCCGAGCCGTCCGATCGAGCTTCGATCGCCTATAGAAAAATACATCCCGCAGATTCATCGCTGTTGACAATGACGACCAATCGATATTGTCTTGTAAAGCGCTTTACTAAACCGCTTTACAATAGGTCCAATCAATGGCCAAGGGAACGACCCCGAGCTTGAAGGATGTTGCGGCCGCAGCCGGCGTCTCGGTCACCACCGTGTCCCGTTTCGTCAACGGCAGCCTCGACCTACCGTTTCAGACCAAGAAGCGCATTGAGGACGCGATCAAGACGCTGAACTACCGGCCGAACCCGCATGCGCGCCGCCTGAGCAGGGGTCGCTCTGACACGATCGGCCTCGTCGTGCCCGATATCGCCAACCCCTTCTTCGCGACCCTCGTCGCCGCCGTCGAGCAGGCGGCCGACGAAAAGAAGCTCGCCGTCTCGCTGCATGCCACGCTCAACCGGCCGGGCCGCGAGATTGAATATCTGCAGCTGATCGAGCGCAATCACGTCGACGGCCTGATCTTCGTCACCAACCACCCCGACGACGGCGCGCTTGCCGCCCTCATCAACGGCACCGGCAAGGTCATCATCGTCGATGAGGACGTTCCCGATTCGAAAGCGCCGAAGCTGTTCTGCGACAATGAGCAAGGCGGTTATCTCGCTGGTCAGCACTTGGCCGCACAGGGTCACCGCCATGTCCTGTTCATCGGCGGTGACGAGCGCATGATCAGCGCCCGCAGACGTTATGACGGTCTGTTGAAGGCGCTCAGGGAGCGGCATGGCAGCGAGGCCCAGGCCGATCGCTATGCCGGCGAATATACGATCGAATACGGCCGTGCAGCTGCGCTTGAATATCTCTCGGGTGACCGAAAGGCGACGGCGATCTTCGCCAGCTCCGACGAGATCGCCATCGGGCTGGTCGAGGTCTTCGGAAGCCGGGGCGTCTCGATCCCGGCTGACATCTCGATCATCGGCTTCGACGATGTCGGCCCACTTCATCTTTTTGCACCGCCGCTGACAGCGATCCGCCAGCCGGTCCGCCAGATCGGCCGACGGTCACTGGAGCTGCTTCTGGAAACCAATTGGCACGAGTGGAAACCATCCGCTTCCGAGGAACTGGTGCCTGTCGAAATCGTGGTGCGGAACTCCGTTGCGCCGCCCGCGAAATAAAAAACAGCAACGTCAAAAAACCAAAAGAGGATGAGAACATGACACTGAATTTGACTAGACGAACGATGATCGCAGCCGCCGGCTTCACCGCATTGACCTTCATCGGCCTGTCCGGCGCCCAGGCCCAGGAAAAGAAGACCGTCGCACTCGTACAGATCAACCAGCAGGCGCTTTTCTTCAATCAGATGAATGAGGGTGCCCAGAAGGCAGCCGACGCCGCCGGCGTCAAGCTGGTGATCTTCAACGCCAACAATGAGACGACCGCGCAAAACAGCGCGATCGAAACCTACGTCCAGGAAAAGGTCTCCGGTCTTGCCGTCGTGGCGATCGACGTCAACGGCATCATGCCGGCGGTCAAGCAGGCGGCCGACGCCGGCATTCCTGTCGTTGCCATCGACGCCATCCTGCCTGATGGTCCGCAGAAGGCGCAGATCGGCGTCGACAACGCCGCAGCCGGCGCCGACATGGGCAAGTACTTTCTCGACTACGTCAAGGCGAACATGGGCGGCAAGGCCAAGCTCGGCGTCGTCGGCGCACTGAACTCGTTCATCCAGAACATCCGCCAGGACGGCTTCGAGAAGACCTTGAAAGGCGTCGACGGCATCGAAATGGCCGGCGTCGTCGACGGCCAGAACATCCAGGACAACGCCCTCGCGGCGGCCGAGAACCTGATCACCGCCAATCCCGACCTGACGGCGATCTACGCCACCGGCGAGCCGGCGCTGATGGGGGCGATCGCCGCTGTCCAGAGCCAGGGAAAGCAGGATAAGATCAAGGTATTCGGCTGGGATCTGACTGCCGAAGCCATTGCCGGCATCGATGCCGGCTTCGTCGTCGCCGTCGTCCAGCAGGATCCGGCCGCGATGGGCGGTGCCGCCGTCGACGCGCTCTTAAAGGCCTCGGCCGGCGAGGCCGTCACCAAGACGATTTCGGTACCGATCACCATCGTGACCAAGGAGAATGTCGAGCCGTACCGGGCCGTCTTCAAATGATCGAAAGCGGACAGCATCATCTCGCTGCCGCCGGTTCCGGAGGGTTCGCACCCTCCGGAACCGGAACATCCGGCGGCACCCGATCCGATCCGCGCATCTCGCTGCGCGGTATCCGCAAGTCCTTCGGCTCGCACCAGGCGCTGCGCGGCGTCGATCTCGACATCTTCCCCGGCGAATGCCTGGGCCTCGTCGGCGATAACGCTGCCGGCAAGTCGACACTGACGAAAATCATCTCGGGGACCTACATTCCCGATGCCGGCACGATCACCATGGAAGGCGAGGAGGTCCGCTTCTCCGGCCCCGCGGATGCGCGCGGCAGAAACATCGAAATGGTGTTCCAGGATCTCAGCCTCTGCGACCACATCGATGTCGTCGGCAATCTCTTCCTCGGCCGCGAACTCAGCCGCGGCCCGTTTCTCGATACCAGGACGATGCTGTCCGAAGCTCGCAAGATGCTGGATTCGCTGGAAATCCGCATCCCGAGACTGACCGGCAAAGTCGCCCAGCTATCCGGCGGACAGCGTCAGGCGATCGCCATTGCGCGAGCGGCCTCCTTCAAGCCGAAGGTGCTGATCATGGACGAGCCGACATCGGCACTTGCCGTTGCCGAAGTCGAAGCGGTTCTCGCATTGATCAACCGCGTCAAGGCGAACGGGGTCTCGGTGATCCTTATCACCCACCGGCTGCAGGATCTCTTCCGGGTCTGCGACCGCATTGCGGTGATGTATGAGGGCACGAAGGTGGCCGAGCGGCAGATCGGCCGCACCAACCTCGAGGATCTCGTCCATTTGATCGTCGGTGAAGGAGCCAGGCAATGACGGCTTACACGGAACGCGGCCACGGATCTCGGGCCGCCGATTTCTTCGGCGAACATGCGCAGGTGCTGTCGATCGCCATCTTCTTCCTGGCCTGCATGATCTTCTTCTCGATCGGCAGCGAGACCTTCTTCACGCTCGGCAACATCCTGAACATCGTCCGGCAGGCCGCCCCCATCCTGATCGTCGCCATCGCCATGACCTTCGTCATCATTACTGGCGGTATTGATCTGTCGGTCGGCTCGCAGGTCGCCCTTGTCAATGCGGTTGCGGCAATCGTCATGGCGATGGAAATTCCCTGGCCGTCCGTGGTCATCGGCATGCTGGTGCTCGGCGCGTTTATGGGTCTGGTTCAGGGCTGGTTTGTCGCCTATCAGGGCATTCCGGCCTTCATCGTCACGCTCGCCGGCCTCTCGATCCTGCGCGGCCTGGCGCTCTATCTGACCCAGGGCTATTCCATCCCGATCAAGGATGCGCCGGGCTTCTTCGCGCTCGGCCGGGGCGAAATCCTGAGCTTCCCGATCCCCGCAGTCATCGCCCTCATTATCGCCATCCTCGGCTATGTGATCATCACAGCGACGAAATACGGCCGGCAGGTCGTGGCGGTTGGCTCCAACATGGAAGCGGCGCGGCGTGTCGGCATGCCCGCCAAATGGATCATCGCCTCGGTCTATATCATCTCCGGCATCGCCTGCGCGGTCGCCGGCCTGCTGATTGCCGCCCGGCTCGGCTCCGGCTCGTCCAATGCCGCCGTCGGTTTCGAGTTGCAGGTGATTGCGGCCGTCGTTCTCGGCGGAACGTCGCTGATGGGCGGGCGCGGCACCATCCTCGGCACGGTGCTCGGCACGCTGACCATCGCCGTCATTGGTAACGGCCTGATCCTGATGCACATATCGCCGTTCTTCACCCAGATCGTCACCGGCGCCATCATTCTCGTCGCCATCTGGCTGAACACCCGCATCTTCACCGCCAATTTCCGTTTCGGAATGGGCAGGAAAGGATGAGGCGATGAGTGAACAGGCAGCAGATAGCTTGTCCGAAGCGCATGTCCGCTCCGGCAAAGTGATGACCGTCACCGGTCCGATTTCGGCGGATGCGCTCGGCGTGACGCTGATGCACGAACACATCCTCAACGACTGCCGCTGCTGGTGGCACGCGCCGAAGACGCCGGACCGGCAACATCTGGCCGAAAGCTTCGTCTGCATGGAGATCCTCGGCGAACTCCGGCAGGATCCCTTCGTCAACAAGCACAACATCACCCTCGACGACGAACATCTGGCGGTGGCCGAACTCAAGGATTTCGCCGGCGCCGGCGGCCGCACGGTGGTGGAACCGACCTGCAAGGGCATCGGCCGCGATCCACTGGCGCTCCAGCGTATTTCGAAAGCATCCGGCCTCAACATCGTGATGGGGGCAGGTTATTATCTCGGCTCCTCGCATCCGGAGAGCGTCGCGGCAATGAGCGTCGAGGACATCGCGCGCGAAATCGTCCGTGAGGCGAGGGAAGGCGTCGACGGCACCGGCGTCAGGATCGGCCTGATCGGCGAGATCGGCGTCTCCTCGGATTTCACCGCCGAGGAAGAGAAATCGCTGCGCGGTGCTGCCCAGGCGCAGGTGCTGACCGGACTTCCCATGATGGTGCATCTGCCGGGCTGGTTCCGTCTCGGCCATCGCGTGCTCGACGTGGTGGCAGAAGAGGGTGCGAATCTCAGCCACACCGTCCTTTGCCACATGAACCCGTCGCATGACGATATTGCCTATCAGAGCGAACTGGCGGAGCGCGGCGCCTTCATCGAATACGACATGATCGGAATGGATTTCTTCTATGCCGACCAGCAGGTGCAGTGCCCGAGCGACGAAGAGGCTGCGCGCGCGGTCGTGCGTCTCGTCGAGGCCGGTTATCTCGACCGGATTCTTCTGTCGCACGACGTCTTTCTGAAGATGATGCTGACGCACTACGGCGGCAACGGCTACGCCTACATCCTTCGCCACTTCCTTCCGCGTCTTCAGCGGCACGGCCTCGACGGGACGGTCCTAAACGAGATGATGCGCGGCAATCCGCGCCGCGTCTTTCATGCCGGAGCCTAGCTCCATCAATGCAATCGATCACAGGTAACCGGAAGACCATGACAAAGAAAATCCTCCTTGTCGGCGAGAGCTGGGTTAGCTCCGCCACGCATTACAAAGGCTTCGACCAGTTCGGCAGCGTCACCTTCCATCTCGGCGCCGAACCGCTGGTCAAGGCGCTCGCCGGCAGCGCCTTCGAACTCACCTATATGCCGGCGCATGAGGCGGTGGAGAAGTTCCCCTTCGATATATCCGGGCTCGACGCTTACGATGCCATCATCCTCTCCGATATCGGCGCCAATTCGCTGCTGCTGCCGCCAGATGTGTGGCTGCATTCGCGCACGGTGCCGAACCGGCTGAAGCTGCTGAAGGCGTGGGTGGGGAAAGGAGGCGGCCTGCTGATGGTCGGCGGCTATTTCTCCTTCCAGGGCATCGACGGCAAGGCGCGCTGGCGGCGCACCCCCGTCGAAGACACGCTGCCCGTCACCTGCTTGCCCTATGACGACCGCGTCGAGATCCCCGAGGGAACAGTTGCCGAGGTGGTGAAGCCTGAACACCCCACGATGCAGGGCCTCGAAGGCGCCTGGCCGGTGCTGCTCGGCGTCAACGAGGTCGAAGTGCGCGACCGTGCGGACGTCGAAGTCATCGCGCGCCTGCCCGAAGATCAGGGTGGTCATCCGCTGCTTGTCGTCGGGACGCACGGCACTGGGCGGACGGCGGCCTGGACGTCGGATATCGGCCCGCACTGGCTCTCGCCTGCCTTCTGCGAATGGGACGGCTACGGCCGGCTGTGGAAGAATATCCTTGGCTGGCTCACCGAGAACCAGGCGTGATTTCAGCACGCGGCAGGAATTGGAAAGGGAATGACATGCAGGAAATTTCGGACAGATCATCCAACGCCGTCAGGGACATCTTCGGCAGGGACAAGGTTCTGATCGGCATGATCCACTGCCCGGCCTTTCCGGGTGCACCCCGCTACAGGGCTGCTGCGATGGACGCGATCTACGACGCGTGCATGCGCGACGCCGAAGCCTGCATGGAAGGCGGCCTGCATGGGTTGATCATCGAAAATCACGGCGACGTGCCATTCTCGAAGCCCGAGGATATCGGCCCCGAGACGACGGGTTTCATGTCCGTCGTCACCGACCGGATCGCGCGCGCGGCCGGCATTCCGCTCGGCGTCAACGTCCTTGCCAATGCGCCGATTCCAGCCTTCGCCATCGCCATGGCCGGCGGCGCCAAATTCATCCGCGTCAATCAATGGGCCAATGCCTATGTTGCCAATGAAGGTTTCATCGAGGGCAGGGCCGCCGAAGCCATGCGCTACCGCTCGCTGCTCAGGGCCGAGCACATCAAGGTTTTTGCCGACAGCCACGTCAAACACGGCAGCCACGCCATCGTCGCCGACCGCTCGATCCAGGAACTGACGCGTGACCTCGCCTTCTTCGATGCCGACGGCGTCATCGCCACCGGCCAGCGAACCGGCAATTCGGCGACGATGGAGGAAATCGAGGAGATCGGCGCAGCGACGCATCTGCCACTGCTCGTCGGCTCCGGCGTCAACAAGGACAATATCGTCGATATTCTGAGCCGCACCAACGGCGTCATCGTCGCCTCATCGCTAAAACATGGCGGTGTCTGGTGGAATCCTGTCGATATCGAGCGGGTGCGCGCCTTCCGGGCGGTTGCCGAACCGGGACTGGAGGGCTGAGCATGGCCGAGGAGAGCCTTTCAGACCGCATTCTACGTGAGAACGACGCCGTCTTCCGGACGATGCTTGGCCACCGCTTCGTCGAGGACGTGAAGAACGACACCTTGAGCAAGGAGGCTTTCGAGCGTTATCTCGTCTACGAAGGCGCCTTCGTCGACAGCGCCATCTCGATCTTTGCTTATGCGGCGGCGACCGCCAAGACGATGACGCAGAAGCGCTGGCTGATCGCGGTTCTCGACGCGCTGGCAACCGAGCAGATCAGCTATTTCGAACGCACCTTCGCCAGCCGCGGCATTGATCCTTCTTCCTTCGACACCGGCATCGCCGAGGTCGAGGCCTTTCGTGCCGGCATGTTGGAGATCGCTCGCCAGGGCGGCTTCCTCGATACGGTCGCGGCGATGTTTGCGGCCGAGTGGATGTATTGGACATGGTCGAAGGAAGCGGCTACCCGCTCGATCAGCGATCCGCTGCTGAAGGAATGGGTCGACCTGCATGTCGATCCTAATTTCGCCGCCCAGGCGCAATGGCTGAAAAATGAACTCGACATGACAGGAGAAACCCTGGAAGAGGATGAAATGGCGCGATTGAGCGCGATCTTCGGCCAGGCGATGCAGCTCGAGATCGATTTTCACAATGCGCCTTATCTTTAGCTTCAGCCTTGCGAAAGCGGATGCATGCGCGCCTACATAGTCGGCAATGTCGCCATCGACGAAACCATCGCCGTTTCCGAACTTCCGGTCATTGGTGCCTCCATCCTCGGCACTGCCGGTGGCAGCGATCTCGGCGGCAAGGGCACCAACCAGGCGGTCGTCATGGCTCGCTGCGGCGTTCCGACAACGTTGGTGGCGCCTGTCGGTTGGGATGCGAGGGCCGAGACGATCCGCCACTACCTCGCGGAGGAACCGCTTCAGAGCGACCTGATCGAAATGCAAGGTACATCGAGCGACGTCTCGATCATCTTCCGGCTGCCGGGCGGTGAAAATGCCATCGTCACGACGACGGAATCAGCGCAGAGCCTGTCCCTGTCCCATGTCGCACGAAGCCTGTCGACCGCCGGTCAAGGCGATCTGATGATGCTGCAGGGAAATCTGTCCGATCAGGCGACCCGCGACATCCTGGAGCAGGCAAGAGCGATCGGCATGATCACCGCCTTCAATCCCTCGCCGGTGCGTTCCTATTTCTCCGATCTTTGGGGGTTGATCGATATAGCGTTCCTCAACAAGGGTGAGGCCCAGGCCCTGACAGGAACGACAGGCCGCGATGCTGCCGAATATCTTTTGAGCCGGGGCCTGCGCGAAATCGTTCTGACCCTCGGCAGCGACGGCGCGACGCTTGTCAATCGGCGCGATAGCATTGAAGTGCCCGCCCGAGCCTGCGATGTGGTCGATACGACGGGTGCGGGCGATACGTTTATGGCCGTGGCGCTGGCATCCTGTGGGCTGCGAGGGGGACGGCTGGACAGGCAGGCCATCGAGCATGCCGCCGCCGCCGCCGCTATCACCGTCTCTCGGCACGGGACCAGAAAGGCGTTTCCTACGGTTTCCGAGCTTGAAACGATCTTGAAATAACCGGCTTGACGCCATTATGTTGACGCTGACAAACAAACTCTGCGTTCTCGTCGACTGTTGGATGGCGTTTGACGGCAATGGCAGCGGACAGCTTCATCAAACCATCATCAGCCTCTGCGAAGGGATGGGCGCCTCGTAGCTCACCCCGTCATATCAGCAGCAATCCGGACTCTTCTCATGGCATCCTCTCCGATTTCCGCGCGTCTTTCCCCGACCGCATCGTCCCGCCTCGCCGTGCTTGCCGAAACGGTCATAAAGGCGGGCGAAACCGCCCGCGGCTCGCTGCGGCGACGAACATCGGCCGAAATGCTGGCCAAGGCGCCGCGCGACTATCAGACCGAGATCGATGTCGCCGTCGAGCGGATCATCGTCGACGAGATGACGAAGGCTTTTCCGGATTATGCCATTCAAGGCGAGGAAGCCGTCGGCAACCGCACGGCCGGGCCGGAAACACCCATCATCTATATCGATCCGATCGACGGCACCACCAATTATGCCTGGGGCCTTCCGCATTTCGGCATGACGATCGCAATCGCCGAAGGCGGAAGGCTCGTCGCCGGCGTCGTTTATGACGCGATGCAGGACGAGCTGTTCAGCGCCGAGCTCGGCGGCGGTGCCTATCTCGACGGCGAGCGCATCCGCTGCGCCGAGGTCGGCGACATCGAAAACGTGCTTGTCGGTGCAGGCCTGCCAATCCCGGGCCAGGTCAAGGCGGTCGCCGAAGCGGCCTATTTCGACGCCATCAAACGGCTGATGGCCAACACGGCAGGCGTACGCCGCCTTGGCTCGGCGGCGCTGTCGATCGCCTATGTCGCCTGCGGCCGGCTGGACGGATTCTTCGAGGACGGGCTCTCGATCCATGATTTCGGCGCCTCGGCGCTGATGGTCGAGGAGGCAGGCGGCATTGTTACGCGTTTTTCCGGTGCCGCCGTCGACGGGCCGGGCGATATCCTCGCCGCCAGCAAGGCATTGTATCCCTGGCTCAAGGAAGGCTTCGCGACGAAGGCGTAATTTAGACCGGCAACAGCCGCCCAAGCTCCGCATCGCCCCTTGCCGTCATCGATTGATGGACGAGTTCATTGTTGCGGTAGACGAAAAAACTGGTGCAGCTCGGCTCGACCTTCATTCCGGTCCGAATCCGATCGTCCGGCGCCACCATTGCCTTCAAGCGACTGCCGTCGGCCAGATCGACATCGACCATCTTATGCGTGCCGAAATCGACGACGCGATGGACCGTCGCGGCATCCGGCCGGTCCGAGGACCGGATCATCAGCGCTTCAGGACGGGTGGCCAGCGTCACGGGTCCGTCCTCGATGGGGATCGCAAGCGGGAAGAGCGGATGCTCGCAGGCGCCGTTTCTGGTGTGGCTCTCGACGAAATTCATCGAGCCGATGAAGCCGGCGACGAAGGCTGTCTGCGGCTGCCGGTAGATAGTGCTCGGCGGCGCGATCTGCTCTGTGCGTCCGTCGCGCATGACCACGATGCGGTCGGCGAGCGCCAAGGCTTCGTCCTGGCCGTGGGTAACGAAGAGCGTGGTGATGCCGAGGCGCTGCTGGATATCGCGCACTTCTTCCCGCAGCCTTTCGCGCAGGTGCTGGTCAAGGCTGGCGAAGGGTTCGTCGAGCAGCAGGATCTTCGGCTCAAGCACCAGCGAGCGGGCAAGGGCGACGCGCTGCTGTTGTCCGCCCGACAGTTGCGTCGTCATCCGCCGCCCGTAATCGCCAAGGCCGACCAGATCGAGCGCATCCTCGACACGCTGACGAATTTCGGATTTCGGCAGCCGGCGAACCTTCAGACCGAAGGCGATGTTGTTGAAGACATCCATATGCGTCCAGAGCGCGTGGCTCTGGAACACCATGCCGGTCGGGCGCCGCTCGGGCGGCAGGCTCGTCACATCCCTGCCGTCGATGCGGATCGTTCCGCCGCTCGGACGCTCGAAGCCACCGATCATTCTGAGAAGCGTCGACTTGCCGGAGCCTGAGGGGCCAAGCAGGCAGACGAGTTCGCCGTCGCCGACTTCGAGCGAAAACTCGCGAACGGCAAAGGTGCTTCCGAACAGCTTCGAAACGCCCTCGATCATTAGATGTGCCATTCTCAAACCTTTCCTCAATTGGCGCCTCTCACGCACCAAAACCTCTCGCGAACGCGCCAGTGCCGATGACGCGGCGCGCAAACATCAGCGCGATGAAGGACGGCAGCCACAGCATGACGGAGAGCACGGCGCCATATTGCACGACGATCTGATTGTTGATGAAGCCGATCATCAGCACCGGCATGGTGCGGATCCCAGGCGCGCCAATCAGCCAGGCGCCTTCGGTTTCGTAGAAGGTGCCGACGAAGGTCAGAAGCAGGGCGGCGGTGATCGTCGGTGCGGCCTGCGGCAGCGTGATCGACCAGAAGACGCGCAGCGGCGTGGCGCCGGCATCGCGTGCTGCCTCTTCCATGCGTCGGTCGACATTCTGGAAGGCTGCGACCGGAATCCAGATCATCAGCATCAGCGTGCCGACAAGCTGGATCAGCACAACGCCCCAGAAGGTGCTGATCAGGCCGAGCTGCAGGAAGATGCCGGCAATGGCGACGAGCAGGCCGAATTTCGGGAAGGCATGCGATGCGAGAAACGACAGGAACAGGATATTTCTGCCGGGAAAGCGCATGCGCGCGAAAGCATAGGCGGCGGGAAGGCAGATGACGGCGGAAAGGGCGGTCACCGTCGCGGTCAGCCGCAGACTGAGCAAGAGAGCATCCCAGACATCCGAGCGCGCCAGCGTCTGGCCCCAGAAGCGCAGGCCGAATTGCTGCGGGATCACCGACGGGTAACGCCAGACCTGGGTGAAGGCCCATGTGCCGACGACGATCAGCGGCAGCGCGATGAACAGCGTCAGCAGGCATGCGAAGAGCATGCCGATCCAGTCGAAGCGAAGGCCGATGCCCGGTCTAGCAGGCTGCTGAAAAACCCACTGGCTTTTGGGCTGGACACATGATTCCATCTTGCAAGTGATTTCGAGGGAATTTGGATGCGCGGCGGGGATGATCGGACGGGGTCGCTGTTTTCGTATGTCGACCTT